>DATGJV010000811.1:0-7348 GCA_035295005.1 Ktedonobacteraceae bacterium
CAAACGAGGCATTTGCCGCGCAGTCGGTAGCAGTAGGAAAGGAACTCGGCTTCGACCGCTCGAAGCTGAATGTTCATGGTGGTGCCATTGCTTTGGGTCATCCGATTGGGGCCAGTGGCACGCGAGTGCTGGTCACTCTGCTCTACGAAATGCAGCGAAGGAATGCCCATTACGGGCTGTCCACCCTGTGCATTGGTGGTGGTCAGGGCGTGGCAATGATCGTCGAGCGTTGATTCTCAAAGGCTAATAGGTGCCTGTATGTTGGCACCCATTGGCCTTATCGAGTTCTATCTGGCCGTACCTCAAACAAATAAAATACAACGCAGTGACTGCGAGAAACGAGGGCAGTATGAAAGCGCAACGTATTGTCAGTGTTATTATCCTGTCTTTCTTTCTCACAGCCTGTGGGACAACCAGTGGAGCAACGCATCTATCAATCTTGCTCCCCTCACGGCTTTCTCTGGTCGTGCTGGGGGATAGTATATCAGCCGGCCAGTTTTTACCAGCCAGTTCAGATGCCTATCCTTACTTGCTCGCGGCTGATTTGCAAGCCCAGCTCACTGTTTATGCTGTATCAGGGCATACAACTGCTGAAACACGCAGTATGTATACAGGAGAATTGGCCCCAACCTATGCTGTGATTGAACTGGGAACCAATGATTACAATTACGGTACTCCGCTAGCAACGTTTACGGCAGAGTATCATAGCGTTGTGACGAGTATTGCACCTGCGACGCGGGTGGTTTGTCTTTCTGTATGGGACCCGGCCAATGCTGCCGATACTCGCTGGTCATCCCCACGAGGCATTCCCTCACCAGTCAATCGAGTTGGAGCTTCTCCAGCCGTGTATAATACGATTATTCAGCATTCGTGTCGAGGAAAATACCTCTCGCTACAAGCTATTTACGATACATCCTCCTATCATGGCAGTGGCAGTCCTGGTCGGCTTTATCACCCCGACCTCGCTGGCGACACCGCCATCGCACGGCTCGTTGATACTATGTTCTCATCTGCTGCCTGAATCCTTGCCTTGACAACGAGCATCAGATTGATTATACTTTGTAACAAATAGTTGACTAAGTTAGTTAATTGACGGGAAAATGTTTTTGGGGGCGCTTCATGAGTAACATACAACCTCCTGCGCAGCCAGATGAATCGTCTGAAGGGCGCGACAAGACGTATTCTGAGGAAGCCGAGATGAGCGTAATAACCATGATTGCCTCGGCTCTTGAGAGATGGTATGAACAGTTGGGGCGGCAATTCGGGCCTCTTTCACGGCCACAACGGCGTATGCTGCGCTTGTTGAGTATGGATACGAAGGTCAGGGTAAGTGATCTGAGCGAACAACTGGGAGTGACCACGGCGGGTACGACGCGCATGCTCGATAAACTGGAATCCCTGGGGTATGCGGCACGTTCGCGCATGGATCAGTATGATCAACGACAGGTCTATGTGACGCTGACGACGGATGGTGCCGCAGCACTACATGAGGCAGAGCGAGTGTTTCAGGAGCGCGTGCAGACACTATTGAACAAGTTGAACCCGGCAGAACGAGCAACGCTAGCCCATCTTTTGCAATTGCTCAACAAGTAAAGCGCCTGAAGAACAGCAGGAGGAAGATATTATGGCATTTTCTGGTGGAGGCCGCTTCGGAGGTATGGGAGGGGGATTGGTGCCGCTCTGGCACCAGCAGCGTTCGCTGGGATATCTGCGTGATGGGAAACCCGATATCAAACATACACTGGTTCTGGTGTGGAAGGCGTTACGAGTCTATCGCTGGCAACTCGTGCTTGGGACGCTGGCGATGATGGTGGGCGTTGGCGTGGGACTGATTCCTCCGCTATTAATCCGCGAACTGATTGATGTTGCCATTCCAGAACATAACATCCGACTGATATTCCTGCTCGGGGGAGGCTTTGTCCTCTTCCCAATTGGCAGCGCACTGCTGGGCATGAGTCAAAATTACATGAGTATCATTATTGCCCAGGGGTTGATTGCCGATCTGCGCGAGCGTCTCTACCGGCATATCCAGTCGCTCGGCCTGGAATTTTTTACGTGGACACGGGCCGGCGAAATCCATACGCGCTTTTTGAACGACGCCGGGGGCCTACAAAATGTTCTCACACAATCTTTTCTCGGCACATTTGCCAATCTGGTAACACTGGTTGGCACTCTCGCGATAATGGTGAGCATCAACTGGCAATTGGCGCTGGTCACAGCAGTCGCCTTGCCAGCTTTTGCATTCCCGATTCTACACTTTGGACAAAAGCGTTACACCGCTATGGAGCGAGCGCAGGCAGCACTTGGCGACCTTTCGGTTGCGCTGGAGGAAACGCTGAGTCTTTCGGGGGCAATCGTGGTCAAAAGCTTTGGTACGGAGGAACGCGAGGCGGGACGTTTTGATGAGGTGAACACGAGGGTACGCAAGGAGCAGATAGGACAACTGGTAGTGGGGCAATGGCTCTCGGTTGTTGTGCAGAGCCTGGCAACGCTTGGCCCTGCTCTGCTGTATACCTACGGTGCCTATCTCGTCATTACTCAGCAGGTGGCATTGGGAACGATTATCGCTTTCGCCACCTACCTGGGACAGCTTTATGCTCCGGCATCTTCACTAGCAGGTGCCAACGCCACCTTGCTGGGTGGACTGGCTCTGTTCGACCGGGTATTTCAATATCTTGACATCCCCGCAAGTGTGCCGGAAGCGACCTCACCACAACCTCTTCCCACAACTCCACGGGAGGGCATTATCTTCGATAGTGTCAATTTCTGTTATCCCGGCAAGGCAAGTAATAAAGAAGTGCTGCATGATGTTTCCTTCACTGCTCCACTCGGCCAACTTACCGCGCTGGTCGGTCCCAGTGGGGCGGGCAAATCCACGATGCTCTCGCTGGCTGCACGATTTTATGACCCCACAGGTGGAAATATCCGGCTGGATGGTATACCAATGCGGAACATAGCTCAAGGCGACCTGCGCCGTCGTCTGGCTGTCGTCACGCAGGAACTTTTTTTGTTTCATGCAAGTTTACATGAGAATATCTGTTATGGGGTTCCCGATGCATCCAGGGCTGAAGTGGAGGCAGTGGTGCAAGCCGCGCAATTACAGGATTTGATACACAGGTTGCCAGAAGGACTGGATACGATTGTTGGCGAGCGGGGCTACCGGCTCTCAGGAGGCGAAAAGCAGCGTGTGGCTATCGCACGCGCTCTCCTGTGCCAGGTTCCTTATCTGCTATTGGATGAAGCTACCAGTTCACTCGACTCACAGGTGGAGCGGCAGATACAGGCAGCATTAGAGAAACTGGTTGAGGGTCGCACCGTCATAGCGATTGCCCACCGACTTTCGACGATACAACGCGCCGACCAGATACTAGTCGTCCAAAAAGGGCGTATCGTCGAGCGGGGAACGCATGAGACGCTACTGCGGCAGTCGGGACTATATCAAGGGCTGTATGCTGCTCAATTCGCGTCAGAGTTGGACCAATCTCATTTACGAACAGACTCACCTTCCCAGAAGCTGGTATAGATTGCTCCACCGGAGGGGGCCGTCCTTACCAGTTCTGCACTTCGATAAACATCTCTACAAAATATATAAATGGTATTTTTGAAATAGATGCTATTGAGTATGTTCTATGGTAGGGAGAGAGTAATTATGCCCAACCACTCTTCGGTTACGGTGCTAGGAGTCAGCGAATCGCAGGTTTCCACAGCGTGTTTGCTGCAAGATGGGAAAGTCGTGGCGTGTGTTAGCGAGGAACGACTGAACCGTATCAAAAGTTGGTCTGGCTTTCCTGCGCGGGCAGTTGCGGAAGTATTGCGTATAGCAGGATTGGAAGCGGGTGATGTTGATCGTCTTGTCTTGCACGGCCAGTCGCCGTGGGTGTACGGGTACGAGTTGAGTGATGCAAAACAAGCGGGTGGTCGGAGTCGCCGCCTTCTTTCATTGCGCGAGACGCTGAGCAAAGCACTGTACCACCAGCCAAAGGCGTGGCAAGCCTACGAGTTGCTACGAGATCGCTTCTATCGTACACGAGTTCATGAGCGGTGGAATCAGGGGCGCCTGCAATTTGCCAGCAGTCAAACAGGTATTCCTCTAAATCGCATCGGGTGTACAGCTCATCACCTTTGTCATGCCTATGCCGGGCTGCATGGTGTTTTGGGTCGCCCTGGCGGCGAGCATCTAGTGTTGACCAATGATGGTCACGGTGACAACTGTTGCGCTACCGTATCTGTGTATAGCGACGGCACATGGAAAAGGCTTGCCAGCACACCAAATCAGCACTCGCTAGCAGATGTATATATGGAAGCGACCCATTATCTTGGCATGAAACCCAATGAGCATGAGTACAAAGTTATGGGACTGGCACCATATGCCGCTGCCGCTGATGTCGAGCGCACGCTTGCCTTGCTGAAACCGCTCATCTGGCGTTCGGGGCTGGGATTCGACAGCCTTGTTTCTGACCAGGCATATTATTATTATATCAAAGAGCATCTGGAAAACCAGCGTTTTGATTGGGTTGCCGGGGCCGCGCAATTGCTCACGGAGAGGATTCTGGCAGAGTGGACTACTGAAGCGATACGTCAGACGGGCATCCGTAATGTGGTATTGAGCGGGGGCATCTTCCATAACGTTAAAGCGAACATGTGCATTGGCCTGTTACCAGAGGTTGAGACGCTGGCAATTTGCCCAAGTCCCGGCGACGATTCCTCGGCAATCGGCGCGGCCTATTGGGGTTACGAGCAAGAATGCTTGCGGAGAAACATTCCTTTCGAGCCTCAACCAATCGAGAATATCTATCTTGGAGCGGAGTACAGCGAGGCGGAAATAGAGCAGAGTATTGGACGGTTCCGTGATGAAGGACTGGCGTGTTCAGCCGAACATTCCGAGCAGATTGAAGGGCGTGTAGCGGCACTACTCGCGGAAGGCCAGGTAGTTGCACGTTTTGATGGGCGCATGGAATTTGGGGCGCGTGCGCTCGGCAATCGCTCAATACTTGCCCACCCGGCCAATCCACAGGTGATTGATGTTCTCAATCGTCAGATCAAGAACCGCGACTTCTGGATGCCTTTTGCAGGTACGATCTTGAGTGAGCGGCAAGATGACTATATCCAAAACCCGAAACACCTGCCCGCGCCGCATATGGTGCTGGCCTTTCACACGACGCCGCTAGCCGGGGCAGAAATGGCGGCGGCAAGGCATCCCGCGGATCATACCATTCGCCCGCAAATTCTGGACAGGGCAACGAATCCCAGCTACTACACAGTGTTGAAACAATTCGAGGCACGCACCGGCATTGGTGGCTTGCTCAACACCTCGTTCAACCTGCATGGAGAACCAATTGTATGCTCTCCTGAAGACGCCCTCTCTACCTTCAGCAGGTCGGGATTGCGTCATCTCGCTCTAGGGAACTTCCTTCTGAGCAAGCCTGACAATGTGCCAATGGGCTATACTATCAGGAAAGAGGAGAGGAAAGAGGTGATGATGGAATCTGGATAATGCCCGTATTACGCAATACATGGAAAAACATCGCAACATACCATTACAGCAGCAATACAACAAACATCATCTATAAATATACCAGAGCAAGTATATCCCGTTTGCTCTATTATCCCCCCACGGGAACAGGCCCCCGGCCAGTTTGTAAACTGGCCGGGGGCCTGTTGTTATCTTGCGATGTTGCAATACAAAGGTTACTCAAACTACTTCCCTTGTATCGTCGCCTCCCGTGCCTGAAGGTATATCACCGGGTTCACGCATCGTATCTATTTCCTGTTCCAAATTGCTACTGCGACGACTGTACAGGAAATAAATTACCAGACCGATTGCCAACCAGATGATGAAGCGAAGGATGGTGACTAGCGGTAAACTCACAATTAATACAATCGAGCCAATCACGGATAGGATGGGAATTAGCGGTACAAATGGCACCCGGTATCCACGGCGTATATTCGGCTGAGTTCTTCGCAGAATCAGTACGGCAATTGAGACTAACACAAATGCCGACAGTGTGCCAATGTTGGTAAGTTCGGCCACCACGTCAATCGGTGTCAAACCAGCTACAGCGGCAACAACGATACCAATAAGCAGGCTCGACAGGTAGGGCGTGCGGAAACGTGGGTGAATCCGCGAAAAGAAGCCTGGAAGAAGACCGTCACGCGCCATTGAGAAAAAAATGCGGCTCTGTCCGAAAAGTAGCACGATCAACACCGTCGTCAACCCACAAATCGCACCGACTGAGATGATTGACCCTGCCGCATTCAGTCCAAGTAGGATCAGTGCATGTGAAACGGGTGAGGCCACATTGAGCTGCGTATATGAAACTACACCAGTGAGAACGGCAGTGACCAGGATGTACAGAATGGTACAGATAAGCAGACTCATGAAGATGCCTATTGGCATATCTCTCGAAGGATTGCGTGCCTCCTCTGCTGAGGTCGAGATCTGGTCAAAGCCGATGTAAGCAAAGAAGATGATACTGGCACCCCGGAAGATACCTCCAGCGCCAAAGGGAAGGAATGGGGACCAGTTTGCTGTATTGATGTGACCGAAACCGACCACCAGAAAGAAAACAATCACCGCGAGCTTGATGAGTACAATGACGTTATTGACTCTCGTGCTTTCCGAAGTCCCCAGGATCAGCAAGCATGTAACCAGCAGAATTATAATCACCGCCGGTAAGTTGATGATGCCGCCGGAGAAAGGCGATTCAGTGAGTGCCGTGGGAATAACAATTCCGAAAGCACCTTTGAGCAGGTCAACGATATAGCCTGACCAACCAATACTGACCGCGGCAGCACCCACTGCATACTCCAGGATTAAGTCCCAGCCAATAATCCAGGCAATGAGTTCACCAAGCGTCGCGTAGGAATAGGTATAGGCACTACCCGCTATGGGAACGGTACTGGCAAATTCAGCATAGCAAATGGCAGCCAGACCACTCACAATACCAGCTACAATGAACGAGATTATCAGGGCCGGGCCGGCATATTTCGCGGCGGCAACGCCAGTTAATACGAAAATACCGGTACCCACTATCGCACCAATGCCGAGCAGTGTGATGCTGAACGCAGTCAAAGTACGCTTGAGTCCATGTTCTTTCTCGTCACTCTGTTTCATGATGAGGTCAATTGGTTTGACCCGCCAGAGTTGGTTGATGGGTCTGGTTGCCATGTGCGTCTCCTTCGTGTGTGCTAAAAGAGATTCTGGTAAAACAGAACATAGTTAAAACACGTCTTGAAAGGCCATAGCGGGTACAGAATTGCACAGTAAAATAACATACAATTTGTTGTGACAACCAAAAAGTCTGCATTGCATCAGCTGCAAAAAACTACTATGCCATCTGGTACTTAC
>DATGJV010000812.1:0-3324 GCA_035295005.1 Ktedonobacteraceae bacterium
ACACCCGCATCAGGGGCATATTGCGATGAATGAACAGGTGTTGTTTGACAGTGCGACAGGCATATGTGTACCAGCGCAACTGCGGCACATTGGCTATGTACCACAACATTACGCCCTTTTTCCCCATCTCACTGTAGCAGAGAATATTCTTTTTGCCTTGCCTCCGTCATCAACAAATTCGCGTTTGACACAATGGCGCAAACAACGGGCTGCCCGTCAAACACGAGTGGCTGAACTCCTCTCAGTGCTGGAATTAGAAGGTCTGGAGCGCCGTTACCCCGCCACTCTCTCCGGTGGGCAACAACAGCGGGTTGCTTTGGCGCGAGCATTAGCAGCAGAACCACGTTTGCTCTTGCTCGATGAGCCATTCAACGCTCTCGATGCCGCCGTGCGCGAACGTTTGCGTGATACCCTCAAACAATTTCAGCGCCGCTTTGCCATTCCCATTGTACTGGTCACACACGACCACGCTGAAGCTCAGCAACTTGCCGATACCATCGTTGTTGTACAACATGGTCAGGTTGCCCAGGTGGGTTCCGTCAACAACATCTTTTACTCGCCACGTACCCCCGATGTAGCGCAGTTGGTCGGCCAGCACAATGTATTCACCGCTCATCTTGCGACTCCTCCCAAACAGCAAAAGTTTGCACCACAGGTAGCCTTGCGTCTGCAACATTTAGCATCAACGAACCTTGCATCTTCGCTTTCAACATCTCAGGATAATGAAGGCAATGAAGGTTATGCCTGTAACTGGCTCCCTTTACCAGAGGCCGATTTCCGTTCGGGAGTGTCCCATGAAATGGATGGAACGATTTCTGGTTGCATACGTACCGACGAGATCCGGGTACATCGCAGGTCAGGAGAAGGTATGCAACCAACATGGACGGCCCAAGGCTCCGCACAATGGCCTTGCATCTTACGAGAAGCGCAACTTCACGGGCATATGGTGCGTCTGCTTATTCATCCATGTCTGCCAGGAGCGTCAGCAAAAGATGTATTCTTTACCGGAAACTCCCTCGAAGTTTACCTCAGCCGCAGCCAGTGGCGCGACGTCGAGGTAGCCTCCGGTAAACAGCTTGTGCTAGAGATACCTGCAAAAGCCGTTCATTTGTTTGACAGACCGGCAATCTAGTGCCTGCGAAAACATTTGCACTATAGTTCATCGAAAAGCTTGCAATTTTGTATGCAATCAGGCATAATGCACGCCAAGTATTGTTGAGCAGGAGTTATGTAATTCATGTTGGCAAAGGTACAGAGTTGTGCGGTCATTGGCCTCGAAGGAGCGCTTGTTGAGGTCGAAGTAGATTTATCCAACGGATTGGCAGCCTTCACCATCGTCGGTCTTCCCGATGCCGCCATTAATGAGTCGCGAGAGCGAGTACGTTCGGCGATCAAGAATAGCGGCGGTCTTTTCCCTTATAAACGTATTATAGCGAACCTTGCCCCGGCGGACTTGCGTAAAGAGGGGCCAGCCTATGACCTTCCTATAGCCATAGGCGTACTGGCAGCATCAGGGCAAATCAATCCGGACACTAACGTAGAAGAGTGCCTGTTCCTCGGTGAACTTTCCCTTGATGGCAGTCTCCGTCATACCAACGGCATCTTGCCAATGGTGGCTCTAGCGTGCGAAAAAAAGGTCAAAACCGTCTTTGTACCTGCGGCTGATGCAATGGAGGCGGCACTTATCGAGGGAGTGACGATTTATCCCGTCGAGACGCTTGGGCAACTCATTGCGCATTTGAACGACGAACGACAGATTGAACCGTTTATTCCCAATCCGCATATCCTCGACAATGTCGAGAATGTGTATTATGGACAGGATATGGCCTCGGTACGCGGGCAGGAACATGTCAAGCGCACATTGGAGGTCGCGGCAAGCGGTGGTCATAATATTTTGATGAGCGGCCCTCCTGGGTCTGGCAAAACATTACTGGCTCGTACCATGCCATCAATTTTGCCTCGTATGGTCATCGAAGAGGCGCTGGATGTCACGAAGATTTACAGTGTGAGTGGCATGTTGCCCTCTGATATGCCACTGGTACTGCAACGCCCATTTCGTTCGCCTCACCACACTACCAGTCACGCCGGACTCGTCGGCGGTGGGCGTATTCCGCGACCCGGCGAGATTAGTTTAGCCCATCGCGGCGTCCTTTTCCTCGACGAATTGCCCGAATTTGGACAAAACGTGCTGGAAGTATTGCGCCAACCTCTGGAAGATAAAGTTGTGACAATCTCGCGTGCGCAAGGCACAATCACCTATCCCGCCAATTTCATGCTAGTGGGGGCCATGAATCCATGCCCATGCGGATTTCTGAATGACCCCGTCAAAGAATGTACCTGTTCAGCCACTGCTATTACCCGCTACCAGAAGCGCATCAGTGGCCCTTTACTCGACCGCATTGATATCCATGTCGAGGTTCCCCGCGTGGATTATGAGAAACTGGCAGATAAACGCCAGGTCGAGAATTCAGAGACCATTCGTAAGCGAGTGCAGGTCGCTCGTGATCGCCAGGTACAGCGCTTCAAAGGCACCCGCATTACCTGTAACGCGGAAATGGGTCCAGCCGAAGTACGCACCTTTTGCGAGGTTGAGCCATCCGCCGAAAAACTCATGAAGGCCGCGATGCAGCAATTGCACCTCTCGGCTCGTGCCTATCATCGTGTCCTGAAACTCGCCCGTACCATTGCTGACCTTGCCGGGAGTGACGTGATCGCGGCCAATCATGTCGCCGAAGCGATTCAGTACCGGCCTCGGATGGGCGTGTAAACGAAGAACCTTCTGCTGTGTTCATGTGCTGAACGACAGTGCTTCTGCTGACGTTATCCATGCGCACGACTCGCTCGTCGTGTGGGAGAGTAGCTTCCCAGGGGAGAGGAAACAGCACTCCAGTTGTGCTGGTTGCTGGGAAAAGATACCGTTGGGTAGTGCATACTAGAGAAGGAGGCATTCTCTGCATCTGACCGTTCAGAATGTCTGACCAATTGGTTCCACCACGTGATGAACGATCAGCAAGCCATGGTGAAATTAGGACTTCCTGCCTGGAAGGTAGCCTGTCGCAATAACGCCGCTCGCTCGCTATAAACTGGCTCTAGAAGGTCCTTGAGAGCATTGAACTGATTTCACTGCACTCCTGGCATAGTATGTCGCTTACAATGTGAGGCAGTATGTCACAACTCCATCAGGTGCTGCTAAAACTGTACCTGAAGCCAGCCGAAAAGGCAAGAGAGGCAGAATGTCTACCCCAGTTTGTTTTTGGGTCTGCACCATCTTCCGTGCAGGATTCCACCAAGCTCATCCTGCACGGAAGATGGTGCAGACCCAAA
>DATGJV010000813.1:0-3180 GCA_035295005.1 Ktedonobacteraceae bacterium
CAAGACCGATCTGTTCGATATTCTGTTCCTCGGTGATGCCAAATTCAAGCATCTGCGGCTTGCCGCTCTTGATTACTTCCATCGCCGTGTGAAAAACGGCAGGCTCGACGCAGCCGCCACTCACCGAACCAGCAAGCTCGCCACTTTCGCTTACCGCCAGTTTTGCCCCTGGCCGACGGGGAGCAGAACCCGCCATCGAAACAACGGTCGCAATCGCTACACGCTCACCACGGGAGCGCCACTTCTCAATATCAGGCAATACATCGCGCACAGGAATCCTCCTATTTTCCTCAGATTTTCGGCGCAGTCCATGCAGCGACCGCTTTACTGCGGGCAGCCGCACTGCGTACAGGCCGACTATCATCAATCGTCTGGAGCAAATTCCCCAGGCTAATCAAGCTATCCAGGTTATGGACAGGCAAAAAATTATCAACATACGGCAACGCTGTCTTCATGCCTATCGTCAATGGGCGATAATCGGGCGAACCCAGCAAGGGATTCAGCCAGATGAGCCGGTGACAACTATGCTGCAAACGATCCATCTCTACTGCTAGAACACCGGCATCCCCACGATCCCATCCATCGCTGATAATTAAAACGACTGCACCACGCCCAAGCACGCGCTTCGCCCATTTATGGTTGAAAAAATGGATCGCGTCGCCGATACGTGTGCCACCCGACCAGTCCTGAACCGATTTCGAAACATCGCGTACCGCGTCATCTACGTCACGCTTCTTGAGTTGGCGCGTGATACGAGTCAGGCGCGTGCCGAATACAAAAGTCTCGACGTTCATCAACCCGTTTGAAATGGTATGGATAAAGTGCAAGAGTAGGCGCGAATAGAGGCTCATCGAACCGCTAATATCACAGATAATAACCAGAGGGCGCGGCTTGCGTTTGGTTTCGCGCCATGTCAATTCAATCAGTTCAGCGCCATACTTCAAGTTTCGCCGGACTATACGGCGCATATCTGGATACGATCCGTGCCGTGCGGGCCGCTTGCGGTGCGTAGGACGCATGCCAAGATTCCAGCGCATATCAGCCATCAATTTTTTGGCTTCCTGTACCTCATCCCAGGTAAACGATTCAAAATCTTTCTTGCGCAACATTTCCAGGGCGCTATAAGCGGTACCCTGCGGTGTTGACTCATCATCGTCATCTTCTTTGTCGAGGCGGTCATCTTGACGGCGGCGACGCTCGGTCTGGCGCATTTCATGTCGCAGGTCGCGGCGCTGTTCGCTGGCGTTATTCATATGTTCGGCCATACGTTTGCGCTCGGATGGAGGTAAGCGCATCTGTCGCTCATCACGTTTTGCCGCGCCATCCGGTTTATCGGTCTTCTTATTTTGCTGGTCACGCACGTACCAGTAGTAGAGGTACATCTGGTCAAAAATCATCTCCTGCTCATGACGGACCAGCAGGGAACACTTGAGCGTATTGTAAAAGTCTTCTTTGTTGGTAATATCAATGTAGTTCAGCGTCTCAGCCAGATCAAGCATCTGACGTGGCCCTACATCAATACCTACTTCCCACAGGATGCGCCCAAACTCGACCAGCCGGTACGTCAAACGTTCGCCACGTTCAAGCTCTACCGGTTTGAGGGGATTGTCAGCAAAGTAGGCTAAGTAGTCGCCATTCTGTAAAGGAAATGCACCCATTCCATCCATGTTAGGAGACCCCTGACGCCTTCTTCAAGGTTTTACGCAGTTCGCTACCGCCAACCTTCAAGACATCATCTTGATATTTCAGCAATGCACCCAGCGTGTCACGTACCGGACCCTCGACAAGGTCCAACTGGTGAAGCGCCAGCAGCGAACTAATCCAGTCAAGCGTCTCGGCAACGCCCGGTGCCTTGTATAAATCCATACTGCGCAACTCGCGTACAAAATGGCAGACCTGTTTCGCCAATCGCTCCGGCGCTTCCGGCATACGCGCCATCACTATCGAATATTCTTTCTCCAGCGTGGGGAAATCTATCCAGTAATACATGCACCGCCGACGCAACGCATCGTGGATTTCGCGAGTCCGGTTAGATGTGATGATCACTACCGGCGTTTCTTTGGCCTTGACAGTACCAATTTCGGGTATGGTGATTTGAAAATCTGAGAGCAATTCGAGTAGGTAGGCTTCAAATTCTTCATCGCTGCGGTCAAGCTCATCTATTAGCAATACAGGCGCATTGCCGCTATCCGTATCAATGGCCTGCAAAAGCGGGCGCTTGATTAAAAAATCTGGGCCAAAAATCTCTTTGAGTTCTTCCTGGCGATTGATGCCCCCGGCCTCCATCAGGCGAATGTGCAGCATCTGGCGCGTGTAGTTCCACTCATAGACTGCCGTACTGACATCAATCCCTTCATAACATTGCAAACGTATGAGCGGGGTATTAAGAATCGCCGCGAGTACTTTAGCGACTTCCGTCTTGCCTACGCCAGGCTCACCCTCCAATAAAAGTGGCTTGCGTCGTTTGAGCGCGAGATATACCGCCGTTGCCAGACTACGATCAGCGATATAATTCTGGGCAAACATCGCCTTCTGAACATCTTCTATAGTGGCAAACTCTATCAATTGTTGTTCCTGTTCCAATGGGGCCTCCAATAGTAACCAGTAAAAACCGGTAATGACCGGGTGCTTTCCAGCACGAGCAAGGTAGTATTCTTATTTTATCACACGATAGGGGCCAATTCATAAAGACGCGACATGGCTGCGCTCGTCGCGGGGTGCGCTGAAGCGGACCCCTACACAGTGATGGTGCCGTCTTTCAGGAAGAGGGTATCGTCTATCCAGACTTCGCCGAACGTGCGCAGGTCGCAGACCATATCCCAGTGAAGCGCGGACTGGTTGAGACCACCTGTTTCGGGATAGCTTGCGCCCAGAGCCATATGGATGGTGCCGCCCATCTTTTCATCAAACAGCACGTTTTTCGTGCTGCGGTCAACACGTGGATTATTGCCGAAAGCGAACTCGCCGAGATAACGAGCGCCCTCGTCCAGAGCCAGCATCTGATCAAGAAATGCCTGACCTTGCTGTGCGCTGGCCTCAATGACTTTCCCTTCTTTGAAAACAAGGCGGACACCCTCGACGGAACGCCCACCATATGATGCGGGAATATCGAATTGAATGACACCGTTCGCGCTGTTTTCAACCGGGCCGGTAAAGAATTCGCCACTGGGGAAATTGCGC
>DATGJV010000814.1:0-5571 GCA_035295005.1 Ktedonobacteraceae bacterium
TTATGAAATACCGTAGCAGATACTCCTTACATAATACGTCAATATGGTACGCTTCATGCTATCATGTTATCCCCGCACATAGCCCGTCAATTCGACATAGCCTTCACCTTGAACGGCGACTCCCGCACTCTGCCCTTGAATGGATACCGCACCCTCCCAGTAGCTATTGCCGGTGGATGAATAGACAACTAGTTCCTGGTCTTTCAACTCAGGGAGAAGCGTCAGTGAGGCTTGCAATTGTGGATTGGAGATATCCAGTCGCCAACCGGAGGGATAGGTGATGTGCGTAATGGGACTTGTCCAGTGATCGAGTATGATGATGTGCAAGGCGCTGGCCGGGAGCAGGTGGTCGTCTGTGCGTGGGCCGATATAGCCGACGTAGGTAGAAATAGCTTTGCCGCTGGCATCGCGGAAACGATAGATCATCAACTCAGTAAAATTGTTGAGTTGAACACTGAACCAATCCCAGCCTCCACTGCCGAGCGCCAGAAAGTTGCCCCACTGGTGATCCATCCATGCCTCACCTGTCACATGCAAGGGTTGATTGTGGTCAATGAATGTACCAGACAAAGACATGCGCGTGCGCGAATAATAGTAAGAAAATCCAGCGAGACCATTAGTGATGATTCCATTACCATTATGCAAAGTGGGAGGTTTGAGGCCAAGCAAGTTCAGTTGTAGCGCGTAATTCGTCATTGTAGCCGAGAGATGGTCTAAGCCATTCAAACCACGCATCGTCCAGTTGCCGAGTGCGAGATTGAAACCGCTGGTTGAAGTGCCATTGGGCAACATGGCATTGGGTTCAATCAAACGACGCTGGTCATAATGGAACTGGCCTGTTGTCACATCGCTAATGGCAAAATGGGCGGCGTAGATCGGCGGTAAATCGCTACGCAAAGCCTGGAAAATGACGAATTCAAAGCCATAGTGATGCAGTTTGCCATCGGGTGTAGTCGCATCCATATGGCCGGTATAGTACCACCACTCCGTGAGGTCGCGGTGAGGCGCTTCGTCCTGCGGGAAACGTACCGGTGGCAGTGTATGGGGCGTCTGCGTCTCGCCCACCTGTGGCAGTTGTGCCGACGTTGAGACAATGCCAGGGAAGCCACAGGACGAGAGTAATAGAGAAAACAATATGAGCAAAGCAATTGTAGTAAATACTGTCTGAAATTTATTGGAGGAAGCAAAATCTGCGGATGAATACCCATAAGGGGACGACGGACGCCGGTAAGGGGCCCCACCCAACATCCATACCGCCCCCGTCCCTACTATGTCCGCTCGTGTCTCGGCCAGGTCGGACATAGTAGGGACGAGGGTAGGGCGGTGAGGTAGGGTGGCCCCTTGCGGGCGTCCGTCGTCCATGCATCGCCCATGCTCCTCATTTGAACGATATTGCTTCTTGCGGGTACCCTGGCCTTCTGTCGCTACCAGTACATGTCGTAATACATTCATCATCGCTTACCTCCCACACTGGCATCATCCGAGCTTGCCCTGGCACCTATTTCTACGTCGTCGGGTATGGCACCACTTCCCACGGTATCATTCATGTAATCGGAGAGCGCAGGTGGATGTCGTTGGATACCGGAGAAGGGGAGCCACCAGTTCAGGTTGCCGAGCAGACGCATGGTTGCTGGAACGAGGAGACCACGCACCAGCGAAGCGTCGAGGACAACGGCCAGCGCCATGCCAATGCCAAGTGCCTTCACAAGAATCATATCGGCGGTCGCAAAACACAGGCTGACGACGACAACGATTGCCGCCGCGCTGGTAATCAGGCCGCCACTGCGCTGCAAACCAAGCGCAACGGCACGAGTGTTATCGCCTGTCTGCCAGAAGGCTTCCTGGACACGCGAAAGCAGGAACACCTCGTAGTCCATCGAGAGACCAAACAACGAGCAGAAGAGCAGGATAGGACTGGTGGCCTCGACAAAGCCGAGCGGCGTAAAGTTGAGGAGTTGATGCAAAAAGCCATCCTGGAAGATGACCACGAGAGCGCCATAGCTCGCCAGGATAGAGAGTGTGTTCATCAAAATGGCTTTTAATGGCAAAACAAGCGAACGGAACAAGAGCAGCAGCACAATGTACGTGGTGATAGAGATAATCAGCACCGCCTTCGGGAAGTCAGTATAAAGGGAGGTCACGTAGTCAATATCGCCAGCGGTGCCCCCATCAACAAGGGTAGTGATGCCGTTGCCGGGATTGGTATTGCGAATCGTCTCTACGAGCGCCTGTGAACGCGGGTCGAGCATGCCATATTTGCTAATGACCTGCACCAGTGTGGTATTGCCCGCGACGGATGATTTGAGCAGCACCGACAGGTAGGGGTCGGCAATCAGCTGTGGATGGGTGTAGAGCAACTGGTATTGTGCCAGCGTAAAGCGTGGGTCGGCGCTGACGATGCTATCAACGCGCTGCACTCGTGGGTCAGCCTCAATGCGCTGTATATAGGCATAGAGGCTGCTAATATTCCGGGAGGTGAGTACATCGCCCTGGGTTTGTACTGCCATGATGATGGGCGTGGTATCCTGGCTCTTGAAGCGTTGCGCGAGCAAGTCATAGGCAGCACGCGAAGGGACGCTTTTCGGCAAGATGGAGGCGTCCGGCGCGGAGAAGCGCACGCTCAGGAACGGCGAACCGAGCGCCAACAATATCACCAGTACGGGTATCAGAATACGCACGGGATAGCGCATGACAACATGCGAGAGACGATACCAGAAACCGTGATGTTCAGCCGGGGGTTGTCCTTGAGCAACCACTTCCCGGCGTCCATTATGCCCGCGTCGCCAGAAAGCGGGAATACGCACGGGAAAGGCATTGATTCTCGTGCCAAGAATGGAGAGGATGGCCGGTAGCAGTGTGATTGCGGCAAGAACCGCGAGGGCCACTACGAGAATACCGCCAATACCGACCGAGTGCAACATATTGATACTGAAAAAGGTCAGACCAAAAAGACCAATTGAGACGGTCAGGCCGGAGAATGCGACGGCGCGTCCGGCAGTGGCAACGGCAATAGCAACCGCCTCGTCTACGCCTCGTCCACGGCCCAACTCTTCACGAAAACGGCTGACAATAAACAGGGAATAGTCCACGCCGAGACCAAGACCAAACAGTGTTGTGATATTCAGCACAAAAATGGAGAGCGTGGTGAGCTGTCCCAGACCAAATATCAGGGCTAGCGAGACAACGACGGCACCACCGCCTACGATTGCCGGAAGCATTGCCGCGATGACAGAGCGGAATACCAGCAGGAGCGCGAGAATAGCAAACGGAAATGCCAGCAGTTCCGCACGTCGTAAGTCGTTTTCGCTGACCTGCTGAATATCTTCATAAAAGACGGGGCCACCGCCGATGCTGGTCTTGAGATCGGGAACCGACTGCAAGCGGTTTTGCAATTGCGGCAACAATTTGGGTGCGCTATCGGGGTCGGATTTGAGCAGCACGTTCACATAAGCGGCATAACGGTCAACTGAAATCTGGCGCGGATTGTCGGTGAAACTCACAATCTGATCTACTTCTGACCACGATCGCAAGTGTGCCAGCGCCTGTTCTGATTCCTGTATAAATTGCGGGCTATCCGCGGTGTACTTCTGACTGGTAAAGATAACCTGCACTATTGTTGTATCGAGATGTAATTTTTGCGTTAGCACATCGAGTGCCTGCTGTGATTGCGCGTCAGGGCTGGAAAAACCACCGGAATGTAGCACCTGGCTGGCCTGTGGAGCAAATGGCAACGCGACCAGAATAGCAACCATCCATATGCCCACAATCAACCAGCGAAAGCGGGTGGCGAACCTGCCGAGATGGTAAAACATGCAAGGGCCTTTCTAAGTAACGCTCTTTCCTTCAGAGCTATTTGATAGCATCATACAACACATGACGCCTGATAAGATGAAGAGGGGTAACATCCTCTCGACGCATACCCGCCAGTGTTGTATGATAATGGTCTCTACTAGAGTGTAGAGTTTCCTGCGCAACCATACGGCCCTGTACCAGAAGGACCTTGCGCAGTGTACCTGTTGCTTTAATTATAGCGAGAGGGCGCTATGGATTGCGCCCCTACACATATATACGATGGGCAAATACAGGAAAGGCAAAGAGCAACAGATAAACGTCCTTACGATGAGGAGGTATATTATGGCAAAACAGACATCATCAAAGAATGAACAATCAAAATCATCCGACAATCATGCACCTTTCAAAATGATTACGGTCAACCGGCAGGCGTATCACGATTATGAGGTCGAGCGCACGATTGAGGCGGGTATCTCGCTCGTGGGTACTGAGATTAAGTCTATTCGAGACGGCAAAGTAAACTTGCGCGGGTCATATGCGATTGCTCGCAAAGGCGAACTGTGGCTGGAAAATGCGCACATCGCCGTGTATGAACATGGCAATCGCTACAATCATGAGCCGACGCGCAATCGCAAATTACTCCTGCATCGTCGCGAGATCAACCAGTTACTGGCAAGAGTTGAGACGAAGGGATTGACACTGGTCCCGCTCAAACTCTATCTGAAAGGCGGTAAGGCCAAGATAGAGTTGGGCCTGTGCCGTGGTAAGAAGTTGTATGACAAGCGTGACGCTATCACGGAACGCGATGTCAAACGCGAAATTGAACGGACATTCCGCGCACGCTAGCCAGATTAGCTGGCGTGTTGCGCTATTTTTCTATGATTGTTAAGGGAAATGCATTCTTTATGACGCAAGATGAACATATCGCACCAGCACCAGAAATGATGGGAAATGTAGCTGGCAAATTTGGCTACCGTGACCTGCTGGGCATGAAAATTGTCACCATCAACGAAGGAGTCGGGCGGGTAACAATTTCGGTTGACGAGCGCCTCATGCACCCGCAGATGATCGTGCATGGAGGCGTCATTTTTACATTGGCTGATACCGCCATGTCTATGGCACTTATCTCTGTATTTCCACCGGGAACCACTGTCAGCACGATTGAGGCAAAAGTCAATTACCTGTTGCCGGTACGTGAAGGGGAGTTACTGGCGGAGGCTACGATTACGCATCAGGGACGTTCAATCGCCGTGACCGAGGCGACGGTGTTTAACATTGTGAATGGCGAACGCAAAGCGGTTGCGCGGGTGTTGGGAACGTTCAGTATTCGCGTGCCGAAAAGCGAATAAAGTGACCTTTTCACAGGCGACGAATGCGCTCATTGAGGAACGGGGAGAAGTGTCCTCGATAGCGAGCTTGAACGACCGGCAATTGCCAATCACTGCCTGTAACCACCTGCCGGCAAACAGGCGTCCCGCAACGACATGGCTTGATGGCCCATGTGGAAGCTGTGGTGTACAGGGCATAATCTTGCGTCAGCTCTTCATCTACGGCAATGTCTCGGCGGGCAACCACGGTTACTTCATCACTCATCCACAAATTCGCGTCGCAGGAATGATTCATTCCGCCCAATGCTGTAGGCGTATCAACGAGATGCGTCTCTTCCCCAATTTGCACCGCATTGTAGCGAGAAACAGTCAAGATATATGCTCGAAACTCTTCCTCGGTCATAACCGTTCCACCGATCCTGACTACAACTTCCCCTTCATGGATAGGCTG
>DATGJV010000815.1:0-6290 GCA_035295005.1 Ktedonobacteraceae bacterium
CTCCCGGAAAAGGAGGGGCAGGACCAACACCAGATAGTTGCCGCCGTCAAACGCTGGCTGGCAACCCACGAAGGCTGGCTGCTCGTCATGGATAATGCCGATGACCTGCTGCTGGCACAAGAGTTCCTGCCCACTCGCCACAAAGGCTATATTCTCTATACGACTCGCGCTCAAGCGGCTGGTGCCATCGCAGCCAGCATCGAAGTCGAGCAGTTAAGTGTGCAGGAAGGCACCTTGCTGCTGTTGCGCTGGAGCAAACGCTTGCCAATGGATGCCTCTCTCGACCAGGTGTCGGTTGCGGATCGTGCCGCGGCTGAACGTATTGTGCGCGAGATGGATGGCTTGCCACTGGCCCTTGTCCAGGCAGGTGCTTACATCGAGGAGACAGGGTGCAGCCTGGAGGATTATCTCCGTTTCTATGCGACGCACCGCAAAGAGTTGCTGGCCCGTCGCGGTCGCCTCTTGCGTGGCTATCCTGAAACGGTGGCGACCACCTGGTCGCTCTCATTTCAACAGGTCGAGCAAGAAAGTCCCGCCGCCGCTGATGTCTTGCGCCTCTGCGCATATCTCGCCGCCGATGCCATCCCTGAAGAACTGCTGCTGCGCGGCGCCGCCGAACTGGGCGCTCTCCCTGGCGCGGATGCCGCCGACCCGTTCAAGCTCAATGACGTGCTGGAAGTGTTGCGCCTGTATTCACTGGTGCGGCGCGACGCAAGTACGCACATGCTCAGCATCCATCGTCTCGTGCAAGCCGTCCTCAAGGAAAGCATGGATCAGGGGGAGCAACACCTGTGGGCAGAACGCACCGTGCGCGTCGTCAATGCTGCCTTTCCCGAAGGCAACTATGGCGCTGTCACACAGTACCAGCCTTACCTTCCCCACGTCCAGGAATGTGCTATACTCATCGAACAGTACCATCTCAACATCGCGGAGGCAGCACAACTCCTCTACAAGGCCGGCGCTTATCAGTATTTCTACGGCTTCCATGCCCAGTCCCAAACTTTCCACCAGCAAGCCCTGGCAATCCGCGAGGAAGTATTTGAATCTGAACATCCCACTGTCGCTGACAGCCTCAACGCACTAGCGATTCTTGCTCGTAATCAGGGTGACTACAAGCAAGCAGAAAAGCTTCACTTGCAAGCCTTGACCATCCGCGAAAAGACGCTTGGCCCACAACATCCTGTTACCGCGGTAAGCCTCAATAATCTAAGTGTACTCTACCGTAATCAAAGAAAGTATGAACAGGCCGAGCCACTCCTCCAGCGGGCACTCATCATCCGGGAGCAGTTGCTTGGCTCCGAACATCCTGACACTTTGATTACTGTCCTCAATCTGGCAAATCTCTATGCAGAGCAGCAAAAGTACGAGCAAGCTGAGCTGCTCCTACAGCAGGTACTGGCAACCTGTGAACGATTCCTGGAACCTGAACACCTTCTCATTGCCCATACCCTCAGTTTGTTAGCAAGACTTTATTATGCACAGGGAAAATATGGGCAGACCGAGCCACTGTGGAAGCGGTCCCTTGCTATCCTTGAGAAAACTCTTGGCTCTGATCATCCAGCTACAGCAGAAAGACTCAACGACCTGGCTGAACTCTCCTTTACTCAAGGACATTATAAACAGGCACTGTCTCTTTGCCAGAAGGCAGTCAACATATGTGAGAAAATTCTTGGCTTTGAGCATCCTGATACGATTGCCTATCGTCGGCACTTGAACAGAATCATAGCCAAAGAAAAAGGAGAAGCAGGATGATGACCATTATCCTGCTCCTCTCCGCACCAGATCAATCTAAGTGAGTCGTGTTGAGCTAGCAGTCGTTTGTTCCACCCAGGGGGCAAGGCCCGTAAATTTTGAGGGCAACGGGTTTGGCCGACTGGGAAGCACTGATGGTATGGGAATGCTGGTTGGCAACCATAGTTGCCAGTGAACTTGCCCCGATGCCTTGTAATGAAAGCCCACTGAGCGTTGCCACCAACGCAATGACCGCGAGGGAACGTCGTACCTTATTCACGGATACTCCTTTTCTGTTTGCTTTTTCTCGCAAAAGATGTTCATTTCATCTGCCCTTGCCATCGCAGGGGAGGTGTTCGCAATCGAATGGGCCCATTGCAATTTGCTTACGTGAGTAAGTGTACATGATAAGTAGAGACAAAAGAACCATATATAGAGGACATTTGCAGTATATCTGGAGGACATTGAGGGGACACTGAAAGGATGTGGAATCATTTGGGGCTACTATGTTGGCTATGATGGCAAAATGGGTTCACTCAAATTTGCCAGGTAGTTGATAAGTCAATGCTATTCTATCGAGAATTGTTTTCGGGCATACTTTGACCAGTAAAAGTTACTGAGCAAACGATGTTTGAAAGGAAACAGTTCAAGATGAATGTCGCAAACCGAGGCACCTATCATGGTTATCCTGCTGAAGTAACGGATGTGGTGTAGTCGCCCGATGGAAGCTACAGTGTTTCGGGCAGTTCAGATAAGTCAGTGCAGGTCTGGCAGTCAAAATAAACAGGGCCATAGCAAGATGACCTGGCAAGCATGTGGTAGGGGAGGGAGATGGCGAACATAAGAGGGGAGATGGCGGCCACAAGGGCCGCCATCTCCCCTCTTATGTTCGCCATCTTCGCTTGTGGTGGGAATAACAAGGCACCAGTGCTGCCGAAGATATCATGTTGAGGTTACTGAATCACTTCTCTGTTGGTCTACAGGTGGAGAGCTATCCTTTTCACCTGTCGCGGGAAGGTCATTCAGCCATTTTCTGACGGTGTTGGTCAGACCTTGTCCGATTGACTCGAAAATTGCCAGGCTGGCTTCTGCCTGTTGCCTTGCCTCAACGTAGTTCCCACGACTGGCGGCAATATCGGCAAGGCCAAACAAGGCTTCTCCCTTCATCCTCTGGTTCCCTTCACCAGCAATTTCCAGCACCTGGTGAAATGTTGCCTCTGCCGCTTCGTATTGCTTCCGCATTACCTGAAGGTCGCCCAGGAACTTGAGGGTGCCACATATCAGCCATTGATTGCCGATCTCGTTCGCCAGGGTAATACTTTCCTGATAGTACAACTCCCCCTGAGCATAATTTCCCTGCTCTGCCGCTATCCAGCCCAGGTTCGTGAGCAGCAAACCAATGCGTTCACGATAGCCAATCTGACGAGCCAACGCTAACCCTTCCTGTAAATATCGCTCCGCCTGAACATAGTCCTTTTTCTCACCTGCCAGGACGCCTATGTTGGTCAGCAGCAGACTGATCACTTCACGATGTCCAATCTGGCGTGCCAACACCAGGGCATCTTGCAAATATGTTTCTGCCTGCGCGGACTCTCCTCGCTCGTTTGCCAGTTGCCCCAGATTCAGGAGCAGGAGACTCACCGCCTCACGATCTCTGCTTTGTTGTGCCAGCACCAGCCCTTCCTGTAGGTAGATGTCCGCCTGGGTATACTTGCCCTGTATAGCATCCAGCGTTCCCAGGTTCTTTAACAGCAGACAGGTACGGGTGTGATCCCCAATCGAGCGTGCCAGGGCTAATCCCTCCTGCAAATACGCCTCAGCCTGCTGGTAGTTCCCCTGGCGTTGGGCAAGCATACCAGAAGATTGCAGCAAACCAACGATATGTGCAGGTTGGTCACCCTGCCGAGCCAGCGTTAGCCCTTCTTGCAGGTATGTTTCTGCCTGTGCGTAGTTGCCTTGCCTGATCATCACATCGCCTGAATGAAGCAGTGTTGCCGTTAAACCCTCTCTGTCATTGGTTAAAACGGCGGCATCTTTTGCACGTTGTAGATAGACCACTGCCTGTGCGTATAATCCCCGGACATCCAGGAAGTGCATCAAGGCATTGACCCCGCGAATCAAATCCGCGTGCAGCTTGCGCTCAAACGCGGTTTGTAACGCGGCAAAGATATTGACTGCCTCCTGGTCGAGGGCGTCATAGTCTTTCTCGTGTGCCTCCACATAGTCAGCATAGTATCGTGCCATCCGCTCGTAAGCACTCGTATCGGTCAGGTGTGTTCGTGCATAGTCGGCAATTGTCTGATGGAGCGAGTATCGCTCTGACTCGCGTCCTTCGAGTAGCCCGACATCTGTCAAGACATCGAGCATTTCCACGGACATATTACAGACCGCCAACGCCGCCTCTTCGGAGAAAGTGTTTGGCTTTGCGGGAAAGACTGAAAGTGAGCGCAGCGTACTACGCGCCTGCTCGTCCAACTGCTGGTCGCTTACCTCGATCAGATTTTGGAGTGAGATGGGCTTACTTACTGGCAAGCTGGGAGACCGTTCTATAAGAGCCTGCGGCTCTGTCAATTGTAAGCGTGCCTCTGCCTGTTGCAACCGTCCAAGCGCGGCATGGAGACGGCGAAGCTGTCCGCTATAGGTCTGGGAACGCAGGTATTTCCCTATCAGCATTAACCCCAGCGGAAGCCCACCAACGGCACGTATCAGGGCTTTTGCATCGTCTGGTTCGCTCGCGACGAACGCTGGTGCCAGTTGCGCCAGCAATGCCATGCTGTCTTCTTCGTTCAACTCCTCTATAGCAGTGGCTCCATCAGCAGCAAATTGGATGGCAAGCTGTGGGAAGCGAGTTGTCACAATATAAGCGCAGCGCGGCCCTCCTACCTTAAAGGCTAATCCCTCTTCTGCTTTCCAAACATCGTCAATCACAATCAGCAATTTGCGCTCTCCAATAGCCGTGTGGATAGCCATAGTCCATGCTTCAATGCTGGTCAACTTCGCGATTTCGGCGGAAGCAATACCGAGCAACATACCCCAACGACTTAACAAACTAAGGACATTCGGCTGTGGCCCAAGCCCTGACCAGAGAATGCCATCACGAAAATAGTCTGTTACCTCGTTGTCGTGTGTCAGGGTCAATGCTACCGACGTTTTTCCAACCCCAGGTATGCCATTCAAGGCAGTCAGGACAACATTTTTGCTGTCAAACAAACGCTGCTTCAACTGGTGCAGGATGTCATCGCGACCGATTAACTTGTATCCACCGGCGAATGGCAGAGGGATGGCGGGATCGTAGATTTGCCCGGCTGGGGTAGGTGAGATGACACTTTGCGCTTCTGGCGTTTCCTGTTTCTCGTTGGCTTCTTCGCGTAGTAATCCCAGTTCTTTCGCATTCTTCCCAAAGAGGAGACAGAGTTTGCTGCGGTAGTAAGGAGAGGGATAGGAGGTGCCGTGTTCCCAACGGCTGAGGTAGTAGTGGTCAGCGCCGATTTGATCGGCCACGTATTTCTGTGACCAGCCGCGCAGTTCGCGCTCCGCCTTCAACTGCTGATTGGGGTTGCCTTTGAGAACTTTTTTCATCGTCCACATGCTCCTTTTATGCCTATGTCAGCATAGCTCTAATGAAATGAACGCTCCTCGATCAAAAGAAGCACAAACCCTTAAACAATGGACGCATTCGTGTGGTGTTGTGGTCGCGTATTTGCTATGTCAACGCTATTCTATCACATGTACTTTCCAGATAGATAAAGACGAGCATGAAGATTCCTGAATACGGAACCGGGGTCATAGAAATTACCTAATGGGGAACCGGGGTCATAGAAATTGCCTAGTGTTTGATAAGTCAATGCTATGGCCTCACAAAGTTTTTTCAGGCATACTTTGACCAGTAATCGTTACATTACTGGCACCAGGCTGACCACTAGAAGGAATAACAGGTGAAAATTATGAATGCCACGCTAAAAGGCCCCAATGGACAGAGTATTCTGGAAACATCTTCGTACCCGTACACGATCGGGCGAGCGCCCGATAACCAACTCGTAATAAATGATAGCAAAGTTTCATCCCATCATGCTCAGATTCGCTCGAATGGTCAAGGCTATGAAGTCCTTGACCTGGCGAGTAGTAATGGGACATTTGTAAATGAGCAGCAACTTGTCCAGCACGTCCCACATCAGCTTTTTGCCAACGACCGCATTCGCATTGGCGATACGACGTTCGTGTTTGAAACTGGCCTCATGCAGTCTCAACCTGGGATGGAGGCAACCGTTTATGCAGGTGGAAATCAGGGAAGCGGCCCTGCCAATCCTGCTTATCCTCCTACCGTTGCATCTCCACCTCCTGTCTACCCGGCGGAAAGGTATGGTATGTCACAGGCACCGGATGCGTATACACCGCCTCCGTATGCCAACAATGGGTATCATGCGCAACCAGAAGTATATGCCCAACCACCACAATCGTCATATGCCGCCAGTGGCTATGGGGTACCACAGGCAAGCAATGGAGCAAATCTCCCTGTACCGCAAAAGAAACCCGGTCGTGGCAAACTCTGGATTATCATA
>DATGJV010000816.1:0-5582 GCA_035295005.1 Ktedonobacteraceae bacterium
CACAATTCTTCCTGTTGAAATCAGGTTCTGCGCATCACTCGCGCTGGTAATGCTCAGGCGAAACGAGTGCGCGCGGCTCATGGCCGTGTAAAATTGCTGGGCGTAGGGCCCAGTGTCCTGCATCACGACGGAAGTGGGAGCCAGGCCACCCGACAGGACGAACAGGCTAAGCAGGATCAGCACATTGACGGGAACGAATATGCCGATGATGGTAAATACACGCTCGGTCAGGGCGCTCTTGATGTCCTTTTTCATGCAGGCCCAGATGACGCGCAGCGTATAGTTAATTCTTGCTATCATAGGACGCTCCTAGTCTCGTAGATCTGTTCCCGTCAGACGCAGGAAAATTTCGTCAAGGTTGGGTTCGCGCACGGAAATATCGCGTATATCACCCTCCTGTGAGGCGATATTGATAATTTGTGGCACAACATTGCTGATACCTTCTGTGGTAATTTTCAAATGTGTGCCATCCTGTACAACTTCTTTGACGCCTTCTAAAGCGCGAATATCGTTGATGGCAACTATTGTTTGTGTGGTTTCCAGTTCAATCACGCTGCCGCCATAGGTTTGCTTGAGGTGCTGCGGCGTGTCTACGGCAATGAGCTTGCCGTGGTCAATAATAGCCAGTCGTTCGCAGAGCGCCTGGGCCTCTTCAAGGTAATTGGTGGTGATAAGAATCGTTTTACCTTGTTCGCGCAATGAGAGGATGTAATCCCAGATGACGCGCCGTGCCTGCACATCCACTCCCAGCGTTGGCTCATCGAGGTAAATCAGTTGCGGATCGTGCAATAATGCCCGTCCCAGCGCAAGTCGGCGTTTCATACCGCCAGAGAACGTACCCACCCGCGAGTTCTTGCGGTCAAGCAGTTGCACCAGTTCTAAAAGGCGCGTGATACGCTCTTTTTTCTCTTTTCGTGGTATGCCAAAAAGGTCGGCATGGAAATCCATATTGGCCCATGCCGTAAGTTCCTCGTACAGTGCGGTCTCTTGCGGCACCGAGCCAAGTATCTGCCGCACTTTGCGGGCTTCGTGGCGCACATCATAGCCCAGCACCCGCACCATACCGCTCGTTGGCAAGCTTAACCCGCTCACCATATTGATCGTCGTCGTTTTCCCTGAACCATTCGGCCCCAGTAGCCCGAAGATTTCTCCCTGCTTCACTGTCAACGTCAGATTGTCCACCGCTTTGAATGAACCAAACGTTTTACACAGGTCGGTTATCTCAATAGCGGGGATATCTGCCCCCACGCCCTGCTGTGCCGCCGCTATAACTTGTGTCGAATTTTTGCTCATACTGTTCCTCTTTTCAAGGTACTCATTGCATCTTGCATGAAACTATAGTTATTCCTGTGTATCGCACTGAAAATCTTGCGGCAAAAGCCCGAAACGATCACCCGTCCCCGGCCCGACTGCCGAAACATTCACAATAATCTGCTGGAGTTGTGTGCGCAAGCGTTTCCATTCATCCTCAGAAAAGGTGCTGGTTAATATACCATGAAAAACATTGGCCGTCTCATAAAGGTAGCGTATGATGTCGCGTCCCTCGTCGGTGAGATAGACCTTCACCATGCGCCGATCCTCTTTATCGTGCCGACGCTCAACGAGCTTATTATGTTCAAGGCGGTTGACTATACCGGTCACGGTAGGTGCATCCAGACCCCTCTTCAAGCTGATAATGCCAATGGTGAGGCCATCTCCTTCGTTTAAAAGAGCCAGTAATCCCCACTGCGGAGGTGTGACAACATATGGCTTACTCTGCTCCTCACAGCACATACGCAGTGCCTCCGAGAACGCATGCGCCACAATGCGTTGCGAGTAAAACAACCAGTATCCAAGATTGTCATCATATCGAAAAGGCATGATATAAACCTTTCTATTAGTTAGCATGCCTAATATTTAGCATGCTAACTATATAGCAGATAAAAGGGCGATTTGTCAAGGGGTCGGGTAAGCAGGGTAAGTACCTGTACAATGGATGCATGTTAATTAAGAAGAACATTTTAGCGGATTCAGTTCTTGTGCTGCTCCCAATTCGGTTTTCTTCATGCCCCGCAATATCCAACAGGTGACCGAGGACCACAGAGTACGTCTGACTGTATAGTGTTGTCGGAAAGCATGACTGTGTTATTTGGCCGCAAAGTTAGTGTTATTGGCTGTCCGGTGTCGCCAGCAGTACTTGATAGGACAGTCCCATAAGCACTAGAGCCACTTGTGCGTGTGAACAGTATCTGTTCATTAATGCCAGGTACTATGAGGTTACCTTGAATTGAGTCACAGGGAGGGGATACTCCTGGTCCGCACCACTGGTAAGTACGAGCGAGGTATTGGGCATGCCCGTTTGAGGCAAAGGTCAATGAAGCAGCATGCGCACGCCAGGCACCTACAAAGGAATTGAAGTCGGGCGATGAAGTTTTGGTAGGAGAGCTACCAAATACAAGAAGTGGAAACGCTTTCATAACACCGACCCCTATGACGATAAATGCGATAATGAGGATAATCCATCGCACATAAATGCTTCTAGATGACTTTCTGTGAGATGTCGCAGGTTTTGGTCTTGTTGAGTACGGGGCTGAAAGGACGGTTTTTTCCGGTGAGGTAGGTACATATTCATGGCTCTTTAAAGCTGGGGAAGTACTGGAGACATTTGTCTGTGCGTTCTCTCTGGAAGCAAAAGAGCTTACAATAGGGATAGTAATGCCTTCACTGCTAAGCGAACGCCCGCACTGGCAGCAAAAATGAGATTTGTCTGGAGAAGTTGCTCCGCAGTATTGACAAAGTAACATAGCAGTCCTCCATAGCTCTTTCTGGCATTTACGCTCTAACTGCTAGTTGTGATGATAATAAAGGAACTTGCTACCTTATGCTCTTCTTGCTAAAAACAACCTTGCATACTCAATCTAATACTTACAAAAAAGCGTTACAACTGAACTCTTGCAAATCTTCTAAAATGATACAGAAGAATTATAACACAAATTGCTCTTCCCTACTAGGGATGTTTTGAGCCATCAGGCATAGTGGTGCCTCGAAGTAAGGAGGCTTTTACTAATTGTTGATTTGTGACGGTGGCTCCGCTAAGGATAGCGTTGCTCAGATTAGCGCCACTCAGGTCGGCATTACTCAGATCGGCGCCACTCAGGTCAACATTTCTCAGGCTAGCATACGTCAGATCGGCTTCATTCATGTTGTCGAGGCTCAGATCAGCGCCGTCCAGGATAGCAAAGCTCAGGTCCGCACGACTCAGATTAGCTTGACCCATCTCGACGCCACTCAGGTAGGTACTCCGCAGGTGGGCATCGCTTAGATTAGCGCCAATCAGGTGTGCAGCTCCTAGATTGGCGGCAATCAGGTCGGCAAAGGTCAAATTGGCCTCACTCAAATCGGCATTACTTAAGTTGGCTCTGTAGAGATTAGCCCTATTTAGATTGGCATTGCTGAGGATAGCACCACCCAGGTCAGCATCGCTCAAATCAACATTGCTCAGGTCAGCATTGCTAAAGTTGACACCACTCAGCATAGCACCACCCAGGTCAGCACCGCTCAAGTCGATAATCGGATTCTGAACTTTATCGGCAGGTTGCGGATTTCGGATAAGCCCCGATTCATAAAGAAATTGCATCAGAATTCCTTTTCGCTCTCCATTCAGATTCTGTAGCGCCGTTAATGTCCGCGCTCGCGCTACACTTCTTACCTCATCCTCTGGTTGAGTCGCGTTCAGGTGGTTTGTGAACAATAGCTCCGACATACGATCCAGATATGTCTCCAATGTCGTCTGTTGTTGCTGATCGAGTGCTTGTTGGGTATCATGCTGCTGTTGCTCAATCGCTTGCCTGGCGTTGAAGTATTGTTGTTCATTGAACTGACTTACACCTATGAGCAAACTGATAATCGAAATCGGAATAGCAAAGGCTCCGATCGTTTGCACGAGAAGCTGGAGCCAATCCCAGAGAGATTTGTTTGTAAAGCCTGATCGCTGCCAGGTCCGTTTTTTTCTACTGAGATTGAGCTTTTTTTGGTCATGGGGTGATAGTGGAGGTATCCAGAGTATGTTTGCGCTGTTTTCGACCTCACTCTGTCTCTTGCTATCTTTATCCATACAAATCCTCATTGCTCATGGAAGCGGAACTTCACTTCTCTCAGAGAACGCTGAAAATCGCTGATAAATAAGCTGAGTAGTTCAAGTTAATTGTACACATAAATTGCTTATCAAACAAGTCATCGTCAGGTAAAAATGAACACAATTGATGAGGTAATAAGCAACTAACTCTCCACTATGCTAAAGGAGATTATGCGAAATCGCTATCCATTCGTCGCAGTCGTTCTGCATAACGAGCGCGTAATGGCTCTGACATCGCTACCCCCGTTCCCCCATGTCGCAGCAGTGTAATCTCCGACATAATCGAGAGCGCGATTTCTTCGGGTGTGGCTCCGCCCAGGTCAAGACCGATGGGCGCACGCACACGTAGCAATTTTTCTGACGAAATGCCCTCTTCATGCAGCAATTTGAAAACGGCCCAGACGCGGCGCTGGCTGCCAATCATGCCGATATAGGCTGCAGGCGAATCTATAATCGCACGCAAGCCTTGCACATCGTGCGAATGGGCGCGGGTGACCAGCACAATATGCGTGCGCGGTGTAATTGGATAGTCCCGCAAAGTGGCCTCGATATCGCCCACCAGCAATTGTTTCGCCGTGGGAAAACGTTCTCGATTGGCAAACGAAGCACGATCGTCGGTGATACTGACGGAATAGTTCATCAGGGAAGCGACGGCGGCCAGCGGTTGGGCAATATGGCCCGCGCCTGCGATAAGTAGCACCGGAGGTGGAATAAATGGCTCAACAAAAACCTCTGCCCAGGAAGCGGGAGCGCCGGATATCTTTTCAATAGACGGCTTGCCTGTCTCAATGGATTGTTGGGCAGCCGCCACTAATTGCGTTGTGAGTTCAGGAAGCAGCAATTCGCCCCGTGTTTGACCATGCTCATGCACCAGCATGTGTTGTCCTATGCAAGAGCGCCACGAACTGGAAGCGGCAACAACTGTGAGCAAAACGATAGCCCGTTCACCCTCTAAAGCCGTGTGAATAGCGGTGGCCGCATCACGCATACCCGATTGTTCGGGCAAAGAGGTATCATACCAGGGTTGGATGAAGACATCAAAGATGCCGCCACATACTCCCTGACTTTCCATTGCAATATCCTCGGTCAAATCCACCTGCACGGTAGTTGGGCGTCCGGTATCAATCACATTGAGGGCGCTGCGCCAGACCTCGGCCTCGCCACAACCACCGCCCACGGTGCCGCTAATTTTTCCACCGCGATGCACCAGCATTTTTGCCCCGACCTCACGTGGCACCGACCCCTTACGGCGGATAATCGTCGCCATCGCCACGGTCTCGCCGCATTCCATATCATGTATCAGTTGCTGAAAAAGTTCCCGCACAATAATGCTTCCCTACTATTCAATGGTTCCATCTACTCTCATGGTATCATATCAGGTAAGGGTTGCGAGTGGGACAGTTTTCCACTGAGTGGAAGCACCAACGTTCTAATGTAACACACAGATACTGCAAATTATGCTGTCGCC
>DATGJV010000817.1:0-6115 GCA_035295005.1 Ktedonobacteraceae bacterium
CTGGAAGGGAACGCGCATCTTATCGGCTGAGATGGACACTACCGGGGTGGCACTTGGTGCGGTTTCACTGGTGATTGACGCGGCCTTCGGCATTCCAACTGTCTGGACAGGGCAGGAGGAGGGAGTTGAGGCACCAGGTAACGTTTTGACATTCTATCGTTCCCGTATGCTGTCCCAGGGTGAAAATACACCGGCGTAATCGTATTGCGTAAGAAACACTGCTCTGGATGACGCTATAGAGTAGCCTACCATGATGATATTGCAACAGTATGTCATTATGTCTACTCAACAGTATGTCATTTTATCAGAGGTGAAAAGGAGGTGATAGCAACTCATTCTTTCGTTTGTTCGATACCGTTCTTTGGAGGTTGTGGGCCTGAACATATTTGCCCATGTAGTAAACAAATTCCAATGAGTAGGAGACAGCGATGATGCACATTCGCAGTAAGAAGCTTCCATCGGTTATCGTTATGTCTTTGCTGGCAATGCTGCTCGCGGTCGGGCCATTTTTCCCGACGACCAGCGTTCTGGCGCAGAATGCCAGCACCTTATCTTCCTCACCGACGGCGAATCTCGCCAATGCTGTAGATCCATTCACGGGGACGGGCGTGCAGAAGGGAGCGCCGTATGGTGGCGGCGATACCTTCCCCGGCGCTGATGTCCCATTTGGGATGGTACAGTGGAGTCCTGATACCGTGAACTATGCACCCGGCGGCTACTGGTACCCTGACCACCGGATTCGGGGATTCAGCCTCACGCATCTGAATGGTGCCGGGTGTGGCGTGTACAGCGATATTCCCTTCATGCCCTATATCGGTCAGGTGACGGTCTCACCAGCCACCCATCCCAAAAACTACATTTCGTTCTTCCCGCATGCCAACGAAGCGGCAACCGCCGGTTACTATCAAGTCAAGCTAGATAACGGAGTAAATACCGAGTTGACGGCGACTCAGCACAGCGGTGCGGGACGCTTCACTTATCCGCAGGGAAAGACTGCCACCATCCTCGTCAACGTCTCTGGCTCGATCAACGGTGTCAGCGATGCCCAGGCGAACATTGGCAGCGATACTATCTCCGGGTGGGCGACCAGCGGCGGCTTCTGCGGAGCCAGCGACGTGTACCGCGTCTACTTCTGGGCGCAGTTCAGTCAACCCTTCGCCACGTTCGGTACCTGGCACAACAACATCGTCACACACGGCGGCACTATTGCTCAGGGCAACAGCCAGGTAGCCCCGGCAGTACACCAGGTCGAGGCCGCAGAGGCGCAAGTGATGAAGGGTACCGCAACTGCGCAAGCGAAGAAAATTGCCGGGTCTCACCCTGATGTGTCGGTCTCCGGTCCCGGCTCCGGCGCATTTGTCAGCTTCGATACGAGCAAAAACGCCGCGATCACCGTCAAGGTGGGCCTCTCCTTCGTCAGCATCGCCAGCGCCAGAGGGAACGTCAACCAGGAAAATCCGTCTAACAACTTCGACCAGATTCATCAGCAGGCAACGCAAACATGGAACAGCTCGCTGGGCGAAATTCAGGTCAGTGGGGGTAGCGCAAAAGAGGTCACGACGTTCTACACAGCGATGTACCATGCATTGCTCCAGCCAAACGTTTTCTCGGATGTCAATGGCAAATACATCGGCTTTGATGGGCAGATTCATTCCATGCCGCCAGGCCATGCCCAGTACGCCAACTTCTCCGGCTGGGATATCTACCGCTCGGAAGCGCAATTGCTTGCCCTACTCGCTCCGAATCAGGCCGGTGACATTGCTCAATCAATGATCAACGATTATACCCAGAGCGGTATGCTGCCGAAGTGGTCGCTGGCGAACGCCGAGACCTACGTGATGGTAGGCGACCCGGCAGACCCGATTCTCGCCGACATCTATGCCTTCGGCGGCACGAACTTTGATACAAAAACCGCGCTGGCCGCGATGATTCAGGAGGCGACGAAGACCAACAACATTCGTCCCGGCCTGAATTACCTGAAAAGCATGGGCTACCTGCCAGTGGATGGCAGTTACGGCTGCTGCAACTTCTACGGCCCGGCTTCGACAACCCTGGAATACAACACCGCCGACTTCTCTATCGGCGCGTTTGCCCAGGCACTCGGTGATACCGCCAACTATCAGAAGTTCACAGCGCGGTCGCAGGACTGGGAAAATCTGCTTAATCCGGCGGATAGCTACCTGGAGCCGCGCTATATGGACGGCTCATTCCAGTCGCCATACGATCCGACGAGCGGGAATGGCTGGGTCGAAGGCGATGGCGCTCAGTATAACTGGATGGTTCCCTTCAACCTGCGCGGCCTCTTTGATGCGCTGGGCGGCAATAGCAATGTTGTGCCGCGACTCGATAATTTCTTTAAGGAACTCAACGGCGGCCCGAATTCGCCCTATGCCTTCCTCGGCAATGAGCCAACACTGGAGACACCGTGGGAGTACGACTACGCGGGAGCGCCCTATAAGACGCAGAATATAGTCCGGGAGGCGGTGAATACCCTGTACATGCCTGGACCCGGCGGTATGGCTGGCAACGACGACCTGGGCGAGATGTCCTCGTGGTATGTTTTCGCCGCGCTGGGCATGTTCCCTGAAACCCCAGGTACCGCGAATATGGTACTTGCCAGTCCGCTCTTTCCGAATATGACGGTGCATCGTCCGAGCGGTCAGGTTATCACCATCAAAGCGCCAGGCGCTTCAGCCTCTACCTATTACGTGCAGAGTCTGATGGTGAACGGCCAGGCCAGCACAAAACCCTGGCTGCCGCCATCTTTCATCGCGAACGGTGGTACGCTTGACTACACCCTTTCTACCTCGCCCAATACTTCCTGGGGTTCCAATGCGTCGGATGCGCCCCCATCGTTCCAGTATGGTCAGGTGCCAGACCTGGTGTCTTTCAAGCCCGGTCGTCCGGTCGTTGCCCCCGGCGGGACGACGCAAGGCAGCATTGTCGCACAGAACATTGGCAATGCCCCCAGTACGATAACCTGGAGTGCTACAGCGCCAACTGGAATAACCATCACACCTTCCTCCGGCAGTTTCACTGTACCCGTCGGTGGCTCTGGCAACCAGTCCTTTACCATAGCCGCGTCCGCGAACTTGCAGGAGGGTTACTACAGTGTCCCCTTCTCTGTAAAGACCAGCAATCACGCGAAACTACCGCCGCTCAGTATGCTGGTAGTCGTGGCGAATCCTGGTAGTCTGCTGCCGTTCTTCAATAACATCGGCATCTCTAGCGATAGCAATCCGAGTAATGCTGACTTTGACGGCAGCGGCTACAGCTACTCCGCACAGCAGCTTGCCAGCGATGGCTATACGCCTGGGGCGACCGTGACGGTCAATGGTATCAACTACACCTGGCCCAACGTGCCGGTAGCTACTTTTGACAATATTGCGGTTAACGGTCAAACCATTCAGACGCCGAATGCCAGATCGGGTGCCACTCAGCTAACCTTCCTCGGTAGCGCGACGAATGGACCATCGGTAGGCAATATGACGATTACCTACACCGACGGCACCAGCGTCACCGCTCAGCTTGGCTTTACCGACTGGACCATTAACGCGGGAGGAGGTTCAATCATGTACAACAATGTGATTGCCGCTAAAACGAATTATCGCAACAGTTCGGGTGGTACTCCCGATCCAACCGCGACCTACGTTTTTGCCACCGCACCGGTCCAGCTTGATACGTCAAAGCAGGTTGCCAGCATCACCCTGCCCAGTTCAGTAAATCAGGGAACATTGCACATCTTCGCGATAACAATCTCGTAAATCCAACAAATTGTCACGCGAAGTGCGCTGCCCTACACAGGCAAGGGGTCGGATTCCACATGTGGAATCCGACCCCTTGCCTGTGTAGGGCACTCGATAGGCATACATATGCAATACTACTTGCAAATTGCAAGTGAAAGTAGTATACTATTCTTAATAGCAGCAAGGAAAAGCGGAAATAATAGATACCTCACTGATGTTGGTAGCTTGCCTTGCCTTCGGTGCTGAAATCATCAAAGGCGGGCAGAGAAAATCGAGGAAGCCATTTCACTATGAAGCACACACAGCACAGGCGCTCAGACTGCCCTATCAATTTTGGCCTGGAAACATTTGGCGATCCCTGGTCACTTTTAATCATCCGCGATATCGTCTACTTCGGGAAGAACACCTACGGGGAGTTTTTAGACTCAGAAGAAGGGATGGCGACCAATATTCTCGCCAGCCGTCTGGCCCGTCTGGAGCAGCAAGGCAATCTCGTGAAAAAGCCCTCTCCCTCGGATAAGCGAAAAGAGGAGTATGTCCTGACTGAAAAAGGTCTGGATCTTATCCCCGTCCTGGTGGAAATGGCAAACTGGAGCGCCCGGTACGATCCACAAACCGGTGCCCCTGCTGCCTGGATCGCTCTGATGGAGGCCGAGAGAGAGAAGATGATTCAACGCATTCGTGAAACAGTGCGAAGTGGCGGCTCCGTCTTTGCGGGCGAGAGAAGTCTGCTGAGCCAACTGGTGTAGCGTCAATTTCATATCAATCACATGTCAATCACAGGAAGGGCGACCATTGCGGTCGCCCTTCCTGTGATTTCCGGTTTTGAGAGGGTCAGGAAGAACATATAAGAGAAGATACTTGCAAATTGCAAGTGACATGTGAGAGAAGGAAAGCGAACAACAAGCGCCGGGATGGAAGAGGATATTTCGCAAGGGTGTTGTCGCTCGCTTCTGTGAGAAGGAAAGGATGAAACAGATGCCTACAGCAATTCTTGAACAGGAAACAGTCAACGTCCCTCTGGAGAATGTGGTAAGTGTAAGACCCATCGCGGCTTCTCCTGTCAAACCATCACAATCCAGGTCAATCACCGTCGCGCTGACGTTCCTGATAGGCTGCATCACCTTGATGATGACTGGCTTTGCCATTATTATTCCCGTCTTCCCGCAGCGATTGCAAGCGTTGGGGTTGGGATCCGAAACGCTGGCGTTGATGGAAGGTGCCTTCGGTCTGGGAATGTTACTCTTTAGCACGCCAATGGGGACATGGTCTGGTCGCGTTGGCCGCAAACCCATTCTTTTCATCTCACTGGCCGGTTTTATCGTCACCAACCTGCTGCTGGCGTTCGTGAATGTTCCGCTGCTGTTCGTCCTCATTCGCTTTGTTGAGGGTATGTTGATTTCTGGCCTGACACCCGCCACGATGTCAATGGTGGGCGATACCATCCCTCTCGCGAAACAGGGGCGTTGGATTGGCTTTCTCACGACGGCACAGGCCGTTGGGTTCGCACTGGGTCCTGGCATTGGCGGCTTTCTTGCTCAGACCCTGGGCTTCACCAGTCCCTTCCTGCTCTCAGCTGGTATCGCGTTGCTCGCTTCTTTGCTGGCAGTATTCATGGTGCCAGAAACCTTGCCAAAGCATGTGCGGGAAGAGGCGAGACTGCACAAAGCTCATCGCGGGACACTCGCCAAAAAGCCGCAGGAATGGCGCTTTGCTCGCTTGATCTGGCTCGTTGCTCCGTTCCTCGTCATAGATTTCGGCATGATTTTTACCTACCCATTCGTGTTCCCGCAGTATCCTTTCTTCTTTGAGAAGGTCCTCCACTACGGCGCGGCACAATATGGTATGTTATTCAGCGTCTATGGTATGGCTCTGGCTGTCTTCCCATTCTTCCTGGGACGCCTCTCGGAGACGATGCCGAAAAAGCCGCTCATCGTGATCGGCAGTCTGCTCTTCGGTGCTTTGAACCTGTTCATGTTCGCAGCGCCTCTCTATCCACTTTTAATAGCGGGAGCGGCCCTGGCAGGACTGGGCAGCGCCTTCGTTGAGCCAGCAATGGGCAGCATCTACCTGGCTGCTACCACCGACGAAACTCGCGGTCAGGTCATGGGCCTACGTGGATCAGCCATCTCGCTTGCCGTCATGCTCGGCCCGCTGACTCAAGCCCTCGTTGGCCCCTGGATCACGCCGCAGATCACCTTCGCCATCGGTGTTGCCCTGTCGCTGAGCATGGCTGTGGTAGCTTTTTTCCTGTTGAAACATCCTCGCTAGACAGAGAGCGTGTAAAGCTTGAAGCAGAGCAGTGCGATGCCGACCAGAAAGGTCGGCATCGCACTGCTCTGCTGACTACTTGTCAGTGGGGTTGGTGC
>DATGJV010000818.1:0-6823 GCA_035295005.1 Ktedonobacteraceae bacterium
AAGGTACCATTTCAAGCGATTTCACATCAACACCGGTGACAATCTCTCCACCCAACGCACGTAAATAACTCGCCAGCGCGTTTACAATGTGCTGTGAGCCGCCACGCGGAAAAGGCCAGCCGCCGACGTGGCCGGAAAGCCCTAACATGAGACCAAAGGCGGCGCTCGGCGGTTGCTCAAGTGGCAACATCGAATGTGCACTCAATCCAGCAAAGAGGGCGCGTGCATGCTTCCCTTTGAACCAGCTTTCCGCCAGGCTACGGGCCGAGCGTATTGCCACTAACCCAAAACGTGCAAGCGTAAATGGATGCCGCATTATGGATGCTGGTCGTAATGGGCCAAGAAAAGCCTCTGCAATTGTATTCCAGTGTGCAACGAGCGGTGCCATATGGTGTTGATAAGCGACAGCATCATTACCAAGCGTCGCGATAGTTTCCCCGATAGATTGATAGAGAACTGCGGCGCTACCATCATCAAAAGGATGGGTCAGTTGTGCGGGTGGATGAATCCATTCGAGTCCATACTGTTCGAGCGGCAGTGAGCGCATGAACGGTGACGCAACGCCGAGTGGATGAATAGCGGAACAAACATCATGTATAAATCCTGGCAACGTCAGTTCTTTTGAACGCGAGCCGCCGCCAATCGTATCTTTCGCCTCATATACAATGACTGAACGACCAGCGCGGGCAAGCGTAATTGCCGCGGCAAGCCCATTGGGGCCTGACCCAATCACGACCGCATCATATTTATTATGTATTGCCATACAATGTTAGCTTTACTTTTTATGCCGTTTTGCCTGCTCTTCGCGATACGTTGCCATTACCGCGAGATGTTCAGGCGAACGCAAACAATCGTCCTGTGCCTCCACCATTTCATGCATGAGCGTAGAAGCATCTTTTTCAAACGCGCTGTCAATTTGCTGTTTGGTATGCAACAGGGCGGTAAAGGGAATCTCCGCGAGTTCTCGTGCCATAGCAAACGTCCGTTCCTCCAGATGCTGCGGCTCAACGACCTCATCAATCAAATGCATTACTCGGCCTTGTTCGGCGCTAAAACGCCTTCCTAACAGACACAATTGTTTGGCTGGTGCCGCGCCGATGAGCCGGGCAAGACGCATTGGTCCCAGTGCGGCCACGACGCCCTCTCTAACCGCCGGGATGCTAAGAACGGCATCAGTGGAGGCAACACGCAAATCGCAGGCAAGCGCGACCTGCAAGCCGCCTCCGAGACAATAGCCGTGGATAGCAGCAATAGTGATAGCACGAAGCCTCTCCAATGCTATCACTCCACGTTCCCAGGTTTCGAACCATTCGCGGGTCAGGTTTCCCTGTGCCAGTTCTTTGGTATCCAAACCGCTGCAAAATGCCCTGCCTTCACCACTCACAATCACAATGTGTGTTTCGTTCTGTTGCGCCAGATAGCCAGTGGCTGTAACAAGGTCTTGTACCCAGGTCCAGTTTGCGGCATTCAGCGCCTCGGGACGATTCAGGCGCAATCTCGCTAGCGATCCATCCAGTTCACAGCGCATCGTCTCAAGTTCGAGCGTTGTCATGAACATATTCTCCTTACAATGAACAACCTGTTTCTCTCAATTATATCTCACACATGAAAAGCGAGAAAGATGCTGGTTTCCTCTTGCAGATTGTCATTTACCGCTTCTTACTGTAATTGCATATCTCTGGTAGAAAAGAAAATAGTAAATAGTCAACATTTTTGCTTATTATCTGAAATTAGGTAGAATGAGCATTGAAATTTACTCAAGAATAAGCTACACTACTAAAGTGTTGGTATATACAAAGAAGTAGTTTACCTCCAGAGACACAGACAGCAGGGAAGAGAACCCAAATTATCAGGAATTGAGACTTCGTTTTGTAATGTTGGAAGTATGAAGTGATGCCCGTTCATGTGCTATGGGGATAATAGCATGGAACAGATACTACACAGAACCTATGAATGGTTCTTTACTCTGAAGCGTATTTGGAAAAAGCGGACCGACCCAAAAGATTTTGTATGGTTGGCACGGTTTCGCTCTCTTGTTATCTACGTCATTCTGAAAAGCGCATTGTTGTTAACCGTGGGGCTGGTTGGTACGACAATAAAGGATGTTGTTCCCCCCATTGAATTTGATTCCTCGCTTTTTTATCTGTCAGGTACTCTACTTAGCATTGGCACTTGCACCTTGCATCTGCTGTTAGGGTTGGTACTGGCAACTTCACGAATGCGCCGTAGACGTTCTTTGGGGTTGATGCTATTGTGTGTGGCTGATGTATGTGTGGTGCTGGTTGTACTCTATGCCTGCATACTCAATAATACCTTTATTTTATTGCTCATGCTCGTCGTAACTTCGTGTACGACGCCTCTGTTTGTGGAGCGTATTAGCCGCTATGCGAGAAGCTTCCAGCAAAGCAAACATGAATTGCAGCGAATTCAGCAGACGCTGGATGAGCTTTTACGTCAATATTCAGATCAACTCGCGAATTCTATCGAATCTGAACGCTTATCATTCAGGCGGAAAGTTCATGATGGCCTGATGCAAGATTTGACTTCGGCACATTTACAAGTAAGTATTCTGTTAATGCGCAATGCCAGAAACGGTGATGCGCCGTTTAATGCTGCGGATTTTGCCGATGTGGAGGCATCACTGCATCGCGTTATAGACGATGCTCGTGCCTTAATGCAAGACGGGAAAACTCCTCAACCGACACTAGAAAACTGATAGATATGGAAATTCAGCCGCCGCCCACAAATAAAGGACTAGATTCACAGGCAGAAAAGATACAACGAGTGATGATCGTTGATGACCATGAGGTCTTTCGCTATGGCTTGAGTAAATTGCTTGCCGAGAGCGAATCTTTTCGTATTATTGCCGATGCCAGCAACTATGAGGACGCATTCATACGGCTGCAATCGGTGTCAATTGATCTGGTCCTGTTAGACCTTCACCTGCCTGATGTAGATGGTATAGAGGCTCTCCATCAACTCAAGCACAGGTCTCCCGCGCCGGATGTAATCATTATCTCGGCAACCATTGATGACGATACGTTGCTGGATGCACTGTTAGCCGGAGCTTCCGGCTATCTCACCAAAGATACACCCGCCTTTGAAATGCTGAATGCTTTGAAAGCATATCAACGCGGTGAGATGGCGCTGTCTTCTGCCATGGCTTCGCATGCAATATTTCTGCTTGTGCAGCACTATAGTATGCTAGAAAGCGAGTTGACGACCTACCGGCAAAATCAAATTCAGGCGTTGCGTCAGCAAACGCCTGATATTGTGATCCCGCCTGTATCCTCTATACCACAACAGACACGTAATCCTCCGCCAGTATTAACCCCCCAGGAAGAAAAAGTCTATCAAGGGATGCGCCGGGGGTGGAGCAATAAGCAAATCGCCGCTGAACTTTATATTTCTCGTTTTACCGTAGGCAAACATGTGCAAAATATTTTGCGCAAGCTGCGAGTGACAAATCGTACACAGGCCGTTTCCTATACGCTATTTGAGGGGGATGAGGAGATAGAAGCGCAGTAAAAGATTACTGATTATTGCGCTATCACCTCAAATGAAGTAGTGTATATCTCAAATTCCCACTTCAAACTGTCTCTGAAAATACTGCAAATGAGGATTGTAAGGTTGTGCTAAATATGTTTTAATTGACAACGGCACAGGATTACCTGTGGTAATCCGACTTGAAATTGTATTGGAGGGCATCAAGAACAGAGGAAAGAGCGATGAAACTGTTGATCGTTGACAATGATCGGTATCTCGTCGAGATGCTGACGAATTGGCTTAAAACGCTTGGGTACGAAGTATACAGAGCTTACTCAGGAGAACGAGCCAGAAGTCTCTGGGAGGAACAGCAACCTGATTGTGTCATCGTGGACACTACATTGAAAGACATGGATGCAATCGCCATGTGCCGAGACATGCGCAATAAGCATGATGCGCTTATTTTAGTCATGACCGATGGGAAAGATGTGCAAGATGAAGTGCATTGTTTGGAGTCAGGGGCTGATGATTACCTGCACAAACCATTTTTCCCGACACAACTTTTAGCGCACATTCATGCTGTCAGTCGTCGGGGACGTTCCACCCTCGCGCAACGACCATTTTCTATTGTCACTGTCGGGCCCATTTGTGTTGACTCTTTGCACAACGAAGTGACTGTCAACGGTAAAACGGTTCGTCTCACGCCCACGGAGTCGAAGCTCCTGCATTTGCTTGCCATTAACGCCAACAATGTCTGTACGGCCAATCAAATTGTGACTTATGTCTGGGGATTTGGGAATGAGGGGGATAGTAGTTTGATCAAGGCCCATATCCGGCACTTGCGGCAGAAAATTGAACCAATGCCGAACAAACCAGCTTATATCCTGACTGTACCTGGTGTTGGCTATTCACTGGTTCATCATGCTCTCGAAGAGGCGCGTACCAGGGAAGTGGTACAAACTCTGCGTGTTGTTTCTGTCTAACAGATTCATTACAAAAGCGAGCGGCGGGGCATCAGTTTGCCCCGCCGCTCTTCTCCCTATTTCTCCACTATCTGCCCTTCTAGCATGTTTTGTGGTCAACCCTTTTACCGCCTCATGTGACGACTTCTTCACTTCTCAGGATATCATGACACCGTTCTTGTGCTTCTTTGAACATCTCGTTTACATACGAAGCTTGTACGCTGTATACAACGGCTACATATCCGTTATGTGCAACATGCTTGTCCTGAACTAATGCACGAGGGGAAGAGCCTTGCTGGTGAATAGCTCTCAGATTTTACACTATGATAGTGTGCGATGGATTCCGCTCAATTACCGCAGGTTATTACCTGCGCAAGTAATGAAGCGTTATCATTGTATTGCTGTTGGCTCGGAGCGCGGGGTGCTTACAGTGGCCTTCGACGAGCGACCTCATTCCACCGTGCTTGATGGCTTGAGGCGTTTAACGGGGCAGGTTATTTTCCCGGTACTGGTTCATCCTAAACGCATGCGCTTGCTGCTTCACCGTGCCGAGTTCTGCCAAAGCTATAGAAATTCTCGCTTTCACCACTACTATCTCCACCGCTTTTTCATTCACTCGACTACTGCCAATTTTGCGTCGCCTCTCGACAAACGCAGCATGGATTGAAGCAACAGCGCATGATGGTAGCTCTGCTTGACTGTTGAGGGTGAAAGGATTTTCACTAGCACCCTGACTACACTTTGTTATGCTCCACCCCGTCCAACGACCATAACCGGAATCGTCAGGCAAATAAACCGAACATCTTTCCAGAACGATTGTTGCTGAAGATAGCTAATATCCATCTCAATCATTTCATCAAAGCTGACGCAGCTGCGCCCGTGGACTTGCCACGGCCCTGTCAAACCTGGTTTGCCACAGAGGCGCAAGGTGGCATGAGGACTGTAGAGTTCAACTTCATACGGTAATGGCGGGCGCGGACCGACCAGGGACATTTCGCCCATCAGCACATTCCAGAACTGGGGAATTTCGTCGAGGCTTGTTTTGCGGAGAAAACGTCCAATCCGTGTAATACGTGAGTCTTGCGTAATCTTGTAGGGGGTTTTGCCACCATTATTGAGCTTCTCACCATTCATGTACAACTTGATTGCCTCACGGTGAGTACCATCATCTTTATGAACGTACATCGAACGAAATTTGAGCATCTCGAATTCTTTGCCGTTCTGCCCCACTCGCTTCTGGCGAAAGAGAACAGGGCCGCGTGAGTCCAGCATGATCAGCACTGCAATGAACGCACTTACAAGTAACAAGGGTAGGGCTAGCAAAAGCGTGAAGAGGATGTCGAACAACCGCTTCGCTCGCGTGTAGCCAACTTGCATGCTGATGGTTTGAATAGGCGCTGTCTGGACTGCCATAAGTCTCCTCCGTTTACTGATACTCGATAGATTATGCGCTACTTGAGTACTTCTGGAACAAGCATAGCTAAGGGTGGTGTACACATGGTTTACATAATGAGGTAAAAGTGGTGAATAGTTATGGTTAAGGTGAATATGTCTGCTCAACCCAAATGCCTGTACAGATGTCCCCCTAATGGACCGGCGACCAGTAATGGCAATTTTCGCCAGCAGGTAGTGAGGAGACGAAATTTCCGGCTCTGTTCGGACGTTGCCGCTAGCCCATCCATTCGTGGGTAGTAGTAATAAGGCAATGGTGTTTGGATTGCTCCCCAGCGACGTTTGAATTCCATCAATCCTTCGTTATCGCTGGCTGTCCTTCCCATATCCAACTCCTGATATCCGTGTGTGCAACCCCAGGTTATCGCTGTCCACATTAAGAGATTGTTGGGAGCAAGGTGGAGATATTGCTCATCAGAGGCCCCATACGCATACCTGACAGTTGTTCCTGCGGCGAAAAGTACCATCCCTGCTATAGTATGACCTTCGTATTCAGCCAACAGAATCTGCATCTTATCCTGAGCGGTAAAAGCATCCCAGGCATCCAGAAAATAGCGTTGTGGTTGCGTCGGCATTCCATGTTTTTTGCTGCGTGTCTGGAGATGAAGCCGGTAATAGCGGAGTACATCTTCGTGACTTTTCGCCATGCGAATCTCGACACCGAGTTTGCGTGATTTCTTAATCTGGTGTTGCACTGGTTTCCGTAGTTGCGGCCAGAGTGTATTTGGATCGCTGGTGAGTGGCATCACCCAGCGGACATACAAATCTCCCTGTACCATATCGCTACGTTGTGCAAGTGCAGGATGAACTCCAGTACGTAATTCAAGATAGCGGGCCTTTTGTTGATGAGCCACTGCTATAGCTTGCTCGACAAGGCTGTCGGCGTCGCGCTCGCTTGCGGCAAGGAGTGGACAATGGTCGGA
>DATGJV010000819.1:0-5108 GCA_035295005.1 Ktedonobacteraceae bacterium
TGATAGAGCAACAGGACCGAGAGGACACCTGCCAGCGCCTGGGGCAAGAAAATGCTCAAAGGTGTGAAACCGAAGATTTTGGCGCTGGCCGCTTGCAACCAGAAACCCAGGGGTGGCTTGTCAATGGTCACAAAACCACCGGGATCAAAGGACACGAAAAAGAAATTATGCCAATTATCCAGCATGCTCCTGATCGCGGAGGCATAATATAAATTGGCGAAACCGTTTTGCCCAAGTTGATAAAAGTTCATAAAGATCGAGATGAGGATTACTCCGCCCAGCGCCAGACGGTGCCACAACCGGGATGGCGTGGAAGCCCGGCGTTCGACAACATGCCTGGACTGGATAGGAGTAATCGCTTCTAAAGTGTCGGACATATTTCCTCCCTTTTACTCACGGGTAGATTGGTATTGAAGAGATATTTCCCTTTGAACCCAATCTTACAGGGAGGTCATTGGGTTTTCGTTGGAAATAGATGAGAAATTTCTCATCCTCGTCATCTGGTATTCAGCGAACAGAAAAACACGGGGTGCCGCTATATTTGTCCCGTTTCTCCGTGCTTGCAAAGGAAATATCGCCATGCCCGACTAAAATACAATGGTCTTATTTTTATACACAAGGACTCTATCCTCTATATGCAACCGCACAGCCTCGGCAAGTACCCTCCGTTCCACATCTCTGCCCTTGCGAACCAGATCTTCAACGGTATCACTATGGTCACAGTGAATAACATCCTGGGAAATAATTGGCCCTTCATCCAGACTGGCGGTCACATAATGCGCAGTAGCGCCGATTAACTTTACTCCGCGTGCAAACGCCTGCTCATAGGGACTGGCACCGACAAATGCAGGAAGGAAGCTATGGTGGATATTAATAATCTGGTGGTTATAGGCCTCGACAAAGAAAGGCTCCAATATCTGCATATAGCGGGCAAGGACAAGGAAATCAATCTTCCCACTCAAGAAGTCGAGCATGCGCATTTGCTCTTCTTGACGTTGTTCCTTATGGATAGGAAAGTAGTGGTAGGGAATGCCATACATCTGGGCGAGATGGTCCAGGTTGGGGTGATTGCTGATAATGCAAGGAATATCCATCGCAAGTTCATCGCTCTTCCAACGCCAGAGCAAATCCGCAAGACAATGGTCAAGTTTTGATACAAGTATTCCCACCCGCTTGCGGTGCCGGGAGTAATGAACGCTCCAGTTCATGCGGAAGGTATGGGCAATTGGACGAAAAGCATCCATCAACTCAGCTTCAGACAGGTTGAAGCTATCCTCCGTAAAGCTGACCCTCATGAAGAATGTTCCATCATGCAGGCTCGTGGAATGTTGGTCAGATTGGAAGATATTCCCACGATGCTCAAAGATAAATTGGGAAACACGCGCAACAATTCCTGGTTGATCTGGACACGAGATCAACAACGTAATCATTTCATCTTGTATACTCACGTAAAGGTATTCTCTTTCTAGCTTCTGGAAAGCAGTCTGTAATTTCTCACAACGCCTTTTATAACGTGCCACGTCGGTTGTAACTAACCAGATATGCGGAAAGGGTACCGGGAATAAACAAGTTCAGAACAATTCCCCATTCGCAAAAAGCTCATCCGCAAAACCCGGCCTACGGGGCTGGTTTTCAGTTAAGCTCTTTGCGGATAGTGGTCATCACACCATTCAGGGATGATGTCGCTCAGGGATCAATTTTTGCTGTGCAGGAAGCTTACTTTCATGTCGCCATTTGCGTGTATAGATGAAGAGTTCGCGGAAAGCGCGTGCGATAACGCGCAGTTTTGCTCCTGTGGCGCGTCCTCCCTGGCGTGGTAAATGTTGAATACCCACTTCGCGATAAGTGTACCCGGCACAATTCAGCTTATAGAGCATCTCAGCGTTGATCATTGCGCCGCAGGTTTCGAGCGGATATTGCTGGAGAAAGTCGGTATGCAGGAGCTTGAAAGCGCAATCAATATCGCGCACATGTACTCCCAGTACAAACCAGATGAGGTTTTTCCAGCCCCAGGCATTGAGTTTGCGCATCCAGGTGTCCTGACGATGGATACGATAGCCAATCACGGCGTCGTATTCGTCAATGAAAGTGAGCAAGCGAGGCAAATCACGAATATCGAATTGCCCATCAGAGTCCATAAAGAATGTTAGCTCTTTAGATGCGGCAGCAAAACCATCGGCAAGGGTAGTTCCGTAGCCCTGATTACGCTCATGCGTGATTACCCGCACCTGTGGTACTACCTCCGCGATGTCAGCAAGAATATGGCCTGTGTGGTCAATACTGCCATCGTTCACCGCGATTACCTCAAAATCTCTAACCTGGGTTCTCAGAGTGTCCAGCACATTTTTCATTGTAGCAGCAATAGCGTCTTCTTCGTTGTATACCGGTAAAACAACAGAGAGACTATGTGCAGTGTACAGAGAGGGTTCATATATTTGTAGAGATGAGCCTTCGTATGGGTCAAATTCATGCCCGGTTATAATTTCATGACTGGCTTTTTGCGATGCAATATATGCCGCTGACTCCATTTTTTGCGGAGAGCGAACAAAGACCCAGAGGCGCATTCCCAGATAGGAGATGAGCGATGTTCCGGCGATGGCAATGACCTTTGAAGCGTTGGCCCATACCGTCGTGTTGACCAGAAAAGGATGGAGAACGAGGCTGGCAAGCCAGAGAATAAGCGTACTCCACGCGATACCAAAGAGTGTGGTCAGGGTGAAACGTGCCAGCTCGCTCCGGGTAGTTTTCTGTTTTTGCCCGAATGTCCAATACTTATTCAGTAGAAAACTATTGACGGCACCCAGGCTGTAAGCGAGTGAGTTGTACGCCAGCAGGGTAAGCGTGCTGGTAGTAGGGAAAAGCCACAGCAGACCGTTCAAGATCACAAGGTCCACCAGAGTATTCAATCCGCCGACAAGGCTGAACCGCAGCAGCTGGCTGATGATATGATGTCGTTTGGGGGCATGATACACATTCTGCACTGGCACGTCTAATTCGTTCTGAACATGTTGAACAGGGTTCAGGGTGTCAGTTTCCTCAGTTGCGGAGAATTCTGCTGTTTTTATCACAAACAGTTCCTTTCAAAACAAACAATACAAAGCATACATAGTGAGTGACCGCTATGGGCCACAGTGCAGTTTTCAAATGATGCATAGCCGGGCAAGTGCTTTTCCCCCATTTGCGCGGTCGAGGTGCAACGCAAGGAGTTCTCCTTGCCCGGTATGTCTCTTGCCCTCAAGAGTAGCAAGCATTGATGAGAATACTATTGGAGAAAGATGAAGAAGTTCTCATACATGCTTTGCTAGCAAAGCTCCAATTTCTGTTTGCTTTTTCCAATCTCTTTCCAATCTTGAGAGAATAGAGTATAAGTAAGAAGAATGTGTCAATCGGGCCATCCTACGACGAAGTGGTACTGAATAACGATATGACACGCACAGGAGCAAAAAGGGGAAAAGCAATGCATATTCTTGTAGTTGAGGACGAGCAACGACTGGCGTACTTGCTGCGTCGCGTTCTGTTGGAAGAACGCCATACTGTTGATCTGGCACACGAAGGTCACGCGGGGTTGGACCTGGCACTGAGTGATACCTATGATGTGGTGGTTCTTGACCTGATGTTGCCAGGTATTGACGGTATCGAGATATGCCGTCAGATGCGTGCTGAACGGGTGATGTCGCCTGTGCTGATGCTAACTGCACGCGGTGCCATCGAGGACCGGGTAACGGGCCTTAATGTGGGAGCTGATGATTATCTCACCAAACCTTTTGCGATGGAGGAACTGCTGGCACGTATTAACGCGCTGCTACGTCGCCGCGACCGCCGTTTTGATGAATCAAATCAACTTGAAGTGGGCGACTTGACACTTGATCTGATGCGCCACGAAGCTCGCCGCGCAGGTCGCGTCATCGAGTTGACGGCTAAAGAGTTTGCCTTACTGGAATATCTGATGCGTCACGCTGGCCTGGTTCTCACGCGCACACAAATCGTTGACGCTGTGTGGCGATACGATTTAGAGGCACTTTCTAATGTAGTAGACATTTATATTCACTACCTGCGAGACAAAATTGATCAGGGCTTTCCACGCCCACTCATCAAGACGGTACGCGGTGTGGGCTATAAGATTGAAGCGTAACATAGCAACAGGGGAGCAACGATATGAACTGGCGAAGACCAGGCTGGTCAATACTGCATCGTCGCAGGAGTCACATTTCACAGGAGGCCGGAGCGGCACTCTTCTGGGGTTTGCGCCTTCGCCTGACACTCTGGTATTGCGGAGTACTGGGAGCAGCCCTGATACTCTTTAGCATTGCCCTCTACTTCGGGGCACAATACTTCTTCTTACGACCATATAAAGATATGGCACAGTTTCATGCGAATGGGCATGTGAATCTATGGCAATCGGGTAGGATGGATGATGCCTGTCCACCATTCGGCTCGTCAGGCCAACCTGGCCCTCCTCCTGGGCAAGGCTTCATCATGACTGAAATGGTCGTGTGCTTCGACACGCACGGCAACTTACTGCCAGATGAAAATATTACAGGGTTGCCATCCGCATTTGTAACAAATACCCTGGTGCAATCGGCCATACAAAATGGGCCAACTAGCGATATGGTCAACACCGGAGGTAAGACAGGGTGGGTCTATCGCTACGCACAGGTGGTGCCAAATCCAGGCGGGGGCGGCAATCTTGGAGTGGTGGTGATTGGTGAGAATATTGATGCCCAGGAATCCGCATTATCTCTCCTGCTCATACTCCTGCTTTCGCTGGGAGGAGTGGCATTGCTCGGCACAGGCGCAGGTGGACTGTTCCTATCCAACCGGGCAATGGCTCCAGCGCGATTGGCATGGAGCAACCAGCAACGCTTTATCGCTGATGCGGCGCACGAATTGCGCACACCTTTGACGCTGCTACGTGCAGACGCGGAGGTGTTACTGAGAGGACGCAAGCGACTGGTTGAAGATGATGCAGAATTGCTTGAGGATATCGTTGCCGAAACAAACCATATGTCAAATATCGCAACGAATCTGCTGACACTTGCTCGCCTGGATACCGGCACTGCCCATCGAGAACACGAGGTTGTCAACCTTGCTGAACTGATACAGGAGGC
>DATGJV010000820.1:0-7268 GCA_035295005.1 Ktedonobacteraceae bacterium
ACCCGGCTTCACAACGTAGGTTACTGCGATACAAATCATAGAAAGTTCTCCTTGCTGGCAATGTTCTTTGATCCCGACTTCTCATTTTTAGCTGAAATATCAGGCCACTCATACACCTGGGCAATGATGCGCGGCAATTTATCTGTAATCAACCACCCCTCATCGGAGTTAGTCATAATCACACAACCTTGCCCTTTGTGAACAAGAGAAAGCCATTGACAATTAAAACCGGCGTTGTCACCTGCGTGCCCAAACCGTGCATAGTTGCCTTTGCCATGAATAAATACGCCCAATCCAATCATACCACGTTCACCCGCTTTGCTCTGCGGGGTCAGGAGTTCGTTGACCATCCGCAGAGACAGAAGGCGCGAGGGCTTGCCTGCCTCTGCGCACTGAAGATCAAGGGCCAAACGCGCAAGATCGGTAGGCGTTGTCCAGAGTCCGGCGGCAGCCATCTCTGGATAGATATGCCATTTACCGGGAACAGGCTTGCCTCCTGGACGGTGTGCTGTGGCTGCTCTATGCCACTTTTCAGCTGGCAACGGCTGCTCGTAGGTACTCTGCTGCATCTCAACAGGCTCGAAAACCAGTTCCCGCATCAGTTCGGGAAAAGGCTTCCGCGTCACATCTACGAGTGCCTGTTGCACCACGCAGTATCCTCCTCCTGAATAGCGAAAACTTTCCCCAGGAGTAGTTGTGATGCGAACTTCAGGCGTGTTGCTGACATATGATGACTCCAGCACTTCATATAAGGTGGGGATATCCTGCTCGCGGTGATAGCCGGGATACCATGCAACAGACATTCCTGCCGTATGGCTAAGCAATTGCCGGAGTGTCACTGCTGGCTGATCCGCTCCCTTTTTTTGTGGTGGAACCTTCCAGGATGTAAGAAAAGTATTGATATCACTATCAAGATCAAGTTGTCCCCGTTCAACTAAACGCAGTGCGGCAATAGCGGTGACAGCTTTGCTAATCGAGCAAGCCTGAAAGAGCGTCTCACTGGTAACGGCATCAGGTTGTCCCGTCTCACGAACACCATATCCCTCTGCCCATTCGATCTCATAATCGTTGATGACGGCAATACTCACACCTGGGATACGTTGATGATCAATGTAGTCAAGGAGCGATTGCTTTCCTTTCAGTATCGGTGCCGTTTCGACCTGCGCTTTTCTCTGCAACGCCTCATTTGAAAAAGAGGGAAACGCCATCATATATTCCTTCCAAAACAATTACGCTGTACCAGCATCTGGAAACCTCAGACGCAGGCATGCTTTATATTACGCGATTTCCCAGATCCAGGCAAGAATTGTACAATGATAGGTGAGTTCTTTTGTGGACAATCGGAACAATACGAATAGGAAGGAATACACCACAATGGCATACTACATTTGTACAACGTGCGGAACGCAATTTGCTGAAAGCCAGACACCACCGCCATCCTGTCCCATTTGCAGCGATCAGCGCCAATATATAGGACACGAGGGACAACAGTGGACAACGCTGGCAGATATGCGGACGAAGGACATGCATAACAAACTGAAAGAATACGAGCCGGGCCTGACCGGCATTGGCACCGAACCATCCTTCGCTATCGGTGAACGCGCACTGCTGGTGCAGACAGAGGAGGGAAACATCCTCTGGGATTGCATCACCTACCTGGATGACGAAACGATAGCGACAATTCAGGGACGCGGCGGCTTACGAGCCATCGCCATTTCACACCCACACTTTTACTCGACGATGATCGAGTGGGCGAATCAATTCGATGTACCGATTTACCTGCATGAAGCCAACCGCAAATGGGTCATGCGCCCCGATCCACGCATCAACTTCTGGTCTGATGAGACGCACACGCTCACCAAAGATATCACGCTTGTGCGCCTGGGCGGTCACTTTACAGGCAGCACCGTTCTGCACTGGAAAAACGGCGCGGAAGGTAGAGGTATATTACTCACCGGCGATACCATCACGGTTGTGGCCGACCGCAACTGGGTCAGCTTTATGTACAGTTTTCCCAACCTGATTCCCTTGCCAGCCACTGACATTCGTCGCATCCGCGATACTATCGCACCGTATCCCTTTGAGCGTCTCTACGGCGGCTGGTTCGAGGCTGTTGTCACATCCAATGCCCACCACGCGGTACAGGCGTCGGCAAACCGCTACATCGAGGCATTGGAACACAGGCCGAGCTGATGATACTACAACATCATCCCGTCACAAACGTAAATAGAGCAGGAGTTTTTGCGGCCATTCCGTCATGATTGTAACAAACAAACGAAAGGATACTGGCTATCATGGAAGACAACAAGCGTTCCTGGGTACTGGTCGGCGTCTGGTTCGGCACCATTGCCGTAATAGGCATATTGAAACGCATACTTGAACGGCAAGGGAAAGCGTAACGTATGTAAGGAGCCAGCCATCAGCAATCTGACATTATCAGATTGCTGATGGCTGGCTCCTTACATACGTTATTTGAAGCCTTCAGAGAGACATGCTATACTCAAAGAAACGACAAAGAATCTGGAGTGGCTCAACGATGACGCAACAGGACATACAGCAAGACACGTGGAAACAGATGGCGGGTATAACCGCCGCCGCATTAATTGAAGATGGCATGGTTGTTGGACTGGGTTCCGGCTCAACTGCTGTACAATTGACCTATGCGCTCGCGCAACGCATCCGGGAAGGGCTGCGCATTGTTGGTGCCGTACCCACCTCCAAAGCAACGGAGCAACTGGCTCATCAGCTTGGTATTCCTCTCACCACGTTAGATGACCACCCTGAACTCGACATAGATATTGATGGGGCCGACGAAATTGACAGTACGCTTGGCCTGATCAAAGGTGGCGGCGGCGCATTGCTGCGCGAGAAAATTGTCGCGGCGTCTGCTCACCGTTTCGTTGTCATCGCTGATATCACCAAACAGGTTCCCATCTTAGGTAGCAAAACACCTCTGCCCGTTGAAATTATCCCTTTCGCGATCACGCCTGTACGCAGACGCCTGGAAGCCCTCGGTGCCTCTGTCTTGTTGCGTCACATAGGAGATAGTATCTTTATTACCGACAACAGCAACTTCATCCTGGATTGCACATTCCCCGGCGGTATTCCAGATGCGCCAGCCCTGCAAACTGCTCTGAAACAAATCGTTGGCGTCGTCGAAACCGGGCTATTTCTCCACATGGCCGAACAGGCCATTATTGGCGGGCCGGATGGGGTCAAGATAGTGACTGCCCAACTGTGAACCTCTTGAAATTGCATAGTTTTCTGGCAGGTGATATACTTTGTGCAATATTCCACAGACGTAGGACAGTGGCTGTCCTGAGTTCTGGGATTCCCTGGTCTAGTCAGCAAAGTCAGCTATTCTGGCGGGAGCAAACGGATGCGAGTAGTCACCACGATAGAGGAAATGGTGCAAGAGCGGTTGCGGTGGACATCATCCAGCACGGTTGGGCTTGTCCCGACGATGGGCTATCTACACGAGGGGCATCTTTCGCTTGTTCGCCAGGGGCGTAAAGAAAATGACCGGCTCACCGCCAGTATCTTCGTGAACCCGACACAGTTTGGGCCAGAAGAAGACCTGGAACGGTATCCACGCAATATGCCACGTGACCTTGAGCTACTTGAGGCAGCAGGTGTAGATCTGGTGTTCGCTCCCACGGCAAACACTATGTACCCACCCGGCTTTATCACCTATGTTGAACCAACTGGCCCACTGGTAACGGAAGCCGAGGGCGCACACCGGCCGGGGCATTTTCGCGGCGTGGCAACCGTCGTGCTGAAGCTCTTTCAGATATTACGCCCACACCAGGCGTACTTCGGGCAAAAAGATGCACAACAGGTCGTCGTTATCTCACATATGGTGGCCGATCTCAATCTGCCGGTGCAATTGCGCGTCCTATCAACCATTCGCGAGGCCGATGGGCTGGCAATGAGCAGCCGCAACGCCTACCTTCACGCGCAAAACCGCGCTGCGGCCACAATATTGTATCAGGCGTTGGAAGCAGGACGCCGCGTATTCGACGAACATACTGGAGGCAACCCACAATTAGTAAAACAGGCAATGGTGAATATCGTTGCCACGGAGCCACGCGCACTGTTGGAATACGCCGATGTGCGCGACCCGGACAGTTTTCTCCCTCTCTCTACTCTTCACGCCCCGGCACTGCTTGCCATCACAGCAACGGTGGGTCCCGCACGCTTGATTGACAACTTCTTGCTACATGCCAGTGGAGAGTGGGATACCGGCATCCGCGTTCAAAACCAGTAAATGTGCAATATTACAGATCTCCCCAGCACTCTGCAAGCAGAAAGGAATAATTATGCAAAACAAAGTAACCGTTCCAGCCATCAAAGCACGTAAAGGTGGCGACAAACTGAAAATGGTTACAGCGTATGATACACCTATGGCTCAGGTTGCCGACCGTGCCGGAGCGGATATCATTCTGGTCGGCGATACGCTTGCTATGACCGTGTTAGGCTATGAAGACACATTACCGGCAACAATAGATATCATGATCCATCATACCGCCGCGGTCGCACGAGCGAAACCAGCTGCACTGATCGTCGGTGATATGCCCTGGCTCAGTTATCACATTTCAGTCGAGGAGACGGTACGTAATGCCGGGCGTCTCCTGCGTGAAGGTCATGCCGAAGTGGTGAAACTGGAGGGCGGACGCAAGCTCCTGCCCATGATCGAGGCTATTCTTGCCGCCGAGATTCCCGTGATGGGACACCTCGGTCTTACACCACAATCTATCCATGCAATGGGCGGCTATCGTGTGCAAGGCAAAAAAACTGATGCAGCTCGCGCACTACTGGACGATGCTCGCGCCCTCGACGAGGCCGGTGTCTTCGCTATTGTTCTGGAAGGCATCCCCGACGTGCTGGCGCAGGTCATTACAGAGGAAATAACCGTCCCCACTATCGGCATCGGCGCGGGGCCGCATTGCGATGGGCAGGTACTCGTCTTTCACGATGTCCTCGGTTTTGGCAGCGCTCTCCATCCCAAGTTCGTGCGACCATATGCCAACCTGACCGAGATAGCAACCGAGGCTCTCCAACGTTTCTTCGCCGATGTGCAAGCTGGGACTTTTCCGGCGGAAACTGAAACCTATCACACCGATGCGGAGACTGCGCAGGCACTTCACGATGCACGCAATCACCATGAATAGAACAGGAAAAGGCAGGCGGGGCAATTTTTTATACGAATTGTCCCGCCTGCCTTTTCCTGTTCTATTCTTTCGGCTTCTGGCCCCATGCAGACATAAAATACCAGACAGCGCAAAAATCGTCTTCTGTCATCTCTGCCAGCATTTGCTGGTAGAGGAGTTCTAATTCCTCTTGCATTGCAAGGCCGAGTTTGACCATATAGGGCTGGACTAATTTAGAAGCAATCATCCAGTCCTGGTACATTGCCATATGGTTTTCCGTTCCCTGCGAAAATTCGACGACATATGCCCGATGTTGAATATCAGCAAACCGCGCATCCCGCAAAAAACGTCCTAACATGAACGTGATACCAGCGTTCCGTCCCTCCGGTGAGAAACTAAGCTTAGACAGTTGAAAGGAACGAGTAGCCAATCCCATCAATTTTTCAAATGCGGGACTATTTGACAGAGGCAACTCGAAGTCTGTCAGGCGCAGGATGCCCCCTGGCCTCAGAATCCTCATACATTCTTGCACTAGAGTTGGCCAGGCAGTCACCGGCATAAAGGCTGAAATGAAACGAACATTCACCAGATCATACGTATTTTCTGCAAACCCCAGAGGTTCCAACACATTCATAACTTTGAAATAGGCGTTATCCACACCGCGCACCTGTGCCTGTGATTGTGCATAGGCAACCATTAAATGGCTGATATCAACGCCCGTTGCTGATATATGTGGGTAGGCAGAAGCTATATCAAGTACCCAGCCACCAGGTCCACTGGCAATATCCAGGACAGTCTGCATTGTGGAAGGGTCGGCTTCCGGTGGAAGCAATCCGCCCATTGTCTTTGTAAGTAAGCGATCCTGCCCCATCAAACGGGCCATCTCCGCTGCGTTTTCGGCATCAATGGCATAGGTACTTTTGCCTGAAGAAGATTTTTCTGGAGCTGACATAGGAATTGGCATCCTTCTGTTGTCTGTTTTCGGTCTAAATCTCAACAGATGCCAGTAGCAAGCCGATAGCATATAGCAGAGTATCTGTTGTCAGAGCCTGAATATATATTTCTATGGCTTTGATCCTGACCGAAACCATTATACCGTGCAGAAATCCAGGTTGCAATGTATAATCAAAATACGCAAGGGCTCAATGTACTAGAACACCTGTTTTTGACTGGGAAACAAATCGGGAGTGATTTTTTTGACCAGGCGTACGTAATGATAACATGGTACCTGTGAGGTAAGGCATGACCGGAAGTAACTGGTAACGATGGAGCAATATATGGATATCCAGACACAATGTGATACAAACCTGATATTTGAACAAATGCCTGTATGTGTAGCCATCTATGATACACAAAATTTCCACTTGCTGCGTGCCAACAAAATGTTTCACTCGGGCCTTGATGCTTTATGGCAAAACGGCCAGGCTCTCGGGCGACCAATGCGTGATTGGTTGCCCGAGGCAGACGCAAATGGCATACTCGCTATTTTTAGAAATGTATGCGTTACTGGTATTCCCTACCGGGCCAGTGAGTACGCTTTTCCCTCGTTCGAGCGCGGCTTGACCTACTGGAACTGGACACTTGATCCTCTTTATGATGAGGATGGACAGATTATCCAACTCTTAACGACCGCTAGCGAGATTACTGAACAGGTACTCGCTCGTCAACAGGCCGAAGAAATGCAAACCTCATTGACGAAAACCAACAGGCATGTCGAAGCTGAACGGAAACGCCTCACGGTGATCGAAACCGTTGCTCGCAGCGTTCGGCAAGCATTCGATCCTCAACAAGTCAGTGACGCCGCTATCGTCGCTATTAGAGCAAATTTCGATACACAGTTTGTGTATACATATGTTGCCGACCCTGTACAGCAGGTACTCCATTTGCTCAGCAGACAACCTGGGATACCTGATGAGAAAACTTTCAAGTTTTTGCAGCATATTCCCTTTGACAGTGAGCTTCCGGCTGCACAGGCATGCAGACAGCAAACACCTGTTGTTATTGAAAACTTGCAAAACGCTCTCGCCACGGGAGCTATTGAACACAATACCTTCTTAGCGAACAGCATCATTCAGGGCTACATTTGCGTCCCTCTCTGGTTCGGTGACCACTTTGAGG
>DATGJV010000821.1:0-7089 GCA_035295005.1 Ktedonobacteraceae bacterium
CTCGTCAAGGTTCCGCATGAAGCCTATCCAGTCGTCGTCAAACCGAGCAACGGCACCTCGTTACAGGACATTCACCTCGTGCGCACACCGGAGCAGATGGCGCAACTCACCCTTGACGATAGCTACTATCTCGCTATGAAGTATGTCGAGAATACCGGCTTCGATATCAAACTCTACGTCACCGGGCAGGAAGTGCATGCCATTACCAAATCATCCCCCTTGCATGGGGCAGTAGTCGAGCAAGAGATACCAGTTAGCCGCGAGATGCTCAAACTGGCGCAACGAGTTGGTCAAGTCTTCGGCCTTGACCTCTATGGCGTAGATGTGCTGGAAACGCCGCAGGGACTGATGCTCGTAGATATCAACGATTTCCCCAGTTTCTATGGCGTGCCACGCAAAGTGGCCTGCATCGCGGAATACATCCTGCATTCGGCCTACCGCGCCCGCGATTTCCGCCCCAAACGAGCCATGCGTCCAACTATTCACACACGCAAGAAACTCTCTCGCCAAAATGGAAAACTGGTCCCCGCACAATTGATGGGTCACAACCCGAATGTGAAACGGGTGCATATGAATTAACAAGTCATAACGGAAAAAGGCTCATCCAGGCGGCGATGCCGCTTGGATGAGCCTTTTTCCGTTATGACTTGTTAAGCTATACCAAAGCCATGCAGGATCATCTCAATCGCAGCAGCGGCTATCACCGGAATGAAAATCAAGCGTAGGGTCTTGTTGCTGAGATGGGCTAGAAGGCGAGCGCCGACCAGCGCACCGATGAGAATACCGAGCGCGACAGGGGCTGCAACCATTGGAGGAATATCGCCACGCGAGAAGTAGATGCCCGCGCTGGCGGCTGCCGTGACGCCAATCATAAAGTTGCTGGTCGTGGTGGAAACTTTCATTGGGAGCCGCATTATCGTGTCCATCGCCAGCACTTTGAAGGTGCCGCTACCTATACCAAGCAAACCTGAGATGAGACCCGCGACATACATCATCGCCAGGCCGAGCGGAGTGCGTGACACCTGGTAAAATACTACCTTTCCCAGGTGATGGTCGGGGTAACTGCTGGAAAGTTTGAGCCATTGCGCCAAACGGTCGTTTTTGACGCCTCCGGGTAACTCTTCACCGAGTTTGAAGATAAGCGGCGCGGCAGAAATCAAGAGGATGATGCCGAAAATGACCGAGAGCAATTCGGGAGCGAGCATACCTGCCAGGAACGCGCCGCAGATAGCCCCGGTTGTCGTGGCTATCTCAAGGAACATGCCTACACGCAGATTGGTCATATGGTCACGCACATAGGCAGCTGCGGCCCCGCTGGAAGTCGCAATCACCGAAATGATGCTTGCACCGATGGCAAAATATATCGGCAAGCCGAAAACAAGCGTCAGTATTGGAACGATCAGTACCCCACCACCCAGGCCAACCAGCGACCCCAACAGGCCAGCCGCTATCGCGCTGATAAAAATGAACAGCACCACAAACAACGAAAAGTGCATGGTCGTCACATCGTTGTGAACTCCCGTTGGCACAAGACTGCCGACAACAAACAGACTAAAGAGCAGGATTGCCAGCACCAGCAGGGTTATCATCACAAATTTACGGTCTTTCTCTAAGAGAAAGACTGCGATAGAAACCGCTACCCGCATCACAGGAGTAGCAATGAGTAGTAAGAGGCCCAGTGTGATAACGGCTTGCGGTTGCAGCGTTGGCAATCCAGTCCATACCGCACCTAAATTTTGTGGAAAAGTAAGCAATCGCTGCGCGGAAAATCCGCCCGGTCGAAATGGTAACAAAATGACGCCCAATAAAATGACGGCAGCACTTATGACGACTCCACCTTGCAGCGTCCAGCCAATAATGTTGACGGCTAATTCTCGTTTGGCGGCAGCATTTTTATCGTTCGTTGTAGCCGTTGGTGTGGTTGTTGTCGTATTACTACTGGCTGGTCGCTCCTCTACCTTTGGTGGCGCAACCATCACATTACCAGTATTATCTTCATCATACTTTCTCATATAGAACATTTCCTCGCTCTTCTATCCCAGAGTTCATGGTGCTTTCTTAGAGAGGTGGGCATTGATAGAGAGGAGAACTGGTGCGAATTTGTTGGTACTATCAAATTGAATAAATACAATGTTTGAATAACAACGATATATCTTGCATCAGCCTCAACCACAATGGTGTATAACACCTCCTATTGCAATTATATCCGCCCGTTGTTATAATAACAATATATGATTCTTATCATAAAGATAACTTGAGCGCATGTTTATGTGTTTATAGAGAATAGGGGCCGAGTAATGAATTTACAGTACCTGCGCGTATTTTTAGCAGTCGCGGAGCATGAACATATTACTCGCGCTTCTGAAGAACTGATTATCAGTCAACCGGCGGTAACCAAAACGATCCAGAATCTGGAATACGAGATCGGATTGGAGCTTATTGAACGGCATGGGCGGCGCATCGTACTAACCCACGCGGGCCACGTGTTACATAGCTATGCTCGCCGCATTTTCGCCCTCGAGCGCGAGATGGAAGAGGGCATATCCGCATTGCGTGATGTAGAAGCAGGTGAGGTAACATTGGCCGCCAATACAACGACAGGAGTCTATCTTCTCCCGCCGATTGTCGCACGATTTCGGACACGCTACCCACAGGTAATGTTGAATATCTCCATTCTCAATTCCCATGAGATTGTGGAGGAGACGCTTAGCTGGAAATTGGACTTTGGCGTTGTCGAGAGTGACCCCGCGCATCTGCCTGAAGACCTCAAGGTGGAGGTCTTCGCGCATGACGAACTGGTATTAGTAGTAGGAAACCGCCATCGCTGGCGCGGAGTACGCTCGCTCAGTCCTGAAGCCCTGGCTGAGAGTGAGCTGGTGGTACGCGAGGAGGGGAGTGGCATTCGTGAGGTCATCGAGCAAGCGTTACTCCAGCACAACGTGCAGGTCGCGCCCCTACTGACGTTGCCCGATAATGAGGCGATTAAACAGATGGTGATGAGTGGCGTGGGTGTCTCTATTGTCTCGGCCCTCGCCGTACAACGCGAACTGGCGAGCGGTGATCTCATCCGCATCCCTATCGCGGGTGTCGAACTGCACCCACAACTGAGCCTTGTCATGCGCAAAGACAAACAGCTTTCACGGGCCGCCCAGGCTTTTTGCGCTCTGCTCCGTCCGTAATAAGCAGGGTAGCTCTCGACTTTATCATTTAACTTTTTCTTACTCTACGGCGTAATATAAATAGAGGGGCATAAATTGATGACCCACGGCGTTATATATTGTATAGGTTAGCATTCCTCTTATGCCAATCAAGTACTAGAAAGGTTGGCGATTGCCATGTCAAAGCGTATTGGTCGGTTCCGACCTTCATTAAAACAGGTAATATTGAGTAGTCTGGGAGGAAGCATCGGTATAGTTGGTATTCTGTTTACCGTCGCATTGTATGTAGTAGAAACTCTTATCCGTCCTCAGAAGCGCAATCTCTTTGATGAATACACTTTTAGCCCCTATGAATTCGACCTGCCCGCCGAAGCAGTCACGTTTCCACCGCTACAGGGAAGCCATGAGGTAAGTGGTTGGTATGTGCCGCGAGAAGATGCCTCGACCACAATTCTTGTCTGCCCTGGCTATCGTTCGCGCAAGTCCGAATTATTGGGCTTGAGCGCCCAACTATGGAAGGCGGGTCATAACCTTCTCATCTTTGATTATTACGGGCATGGCACCGCAATAGGCAAGCCAATTACGCTGGGTTATCGTGAAATCAGCGATTTCCTGGGCGCGGTAGCTTATGCCAAAGAGCGAGCGCCCCAGGCACGCCTGGGTGTCGTTGCTTATTCGATGGGTGCGGCAATTGCGATTATGGGCGCGGCCCGCAATCAAGAAATTGAGGCGGTGGTGGCGGATAGTGCTTTCGCGACGCATTGGAGTGTCGTTGACTACAATGTGCGCCATGTCTTTCCGCTCATCTCAACGCTCTTTGTCTGGCTGGCAGACTATCTCATGTGGCTGCGTGCCGGTTATCGCTTCCGGCAAGTTGAGCCAATTCGCGATATCGGGCGTATTGCTCCTCGCCCCATTCTGCTTATTCATGGTGGCAAAGACTCAATGGTTGACCCACATGACGCAACATTGTTGTACCGGGCAGCAAATGAGCCAAAGGAGCTATGGCTCCTTCCCGAAGCCGACCACTGTGGTGCCTACTTCGTTGACCGCAAAGCCTATACGGCGAAAATGATCAACTTCTTTGATCTCTACCTGAAGAAGCCACGTCTTCAACTGGTGGAAGACCTGGTTGACGAACAGCCGCAAAACAAAGCAGATTTATCGGAAGCAAGTTAAGCAAAATCTAGCGTTATCACCATGCCATCTCTAGCGGCCCGCGTATTGGAAAAGACACGGCGGGCCGCTTTTTCCGCTCCCGATGGATCGTAGATTTTGGGACTAAAATGGGTCAAGACGAGTTCACGCGCACCAGCGGCCCTGGCAATGGCGGCGGATTCTTCGGCAAGCATGTGCGCATTTGCCTGCGCCAGAGGCAAATCCGCGGGGTCGTCGTACATGCTTTCACAAATGAGCAAATCCACATCGCGGGCAAGTCCATGCAGTGCTGGAATGGGGCGCGTGTCCGTGATGTAGGCAAGAGAAATCCCGCGTCGTGGTGGGCCAAGTACCTGCTCTGGAGTAATCGTCTGTCCATTATATTCGAGCGTCTCCCCGTGTTGCAGACGCGACCAGAGTTGTACCGGCAAACCAAGCGCCTGCGCTCGCTCCACCTGAAAGGCTGGAATGCGTTCGAGCGCGGCGCGATACGCAAGGCAGGGAACGCCATGTTGCGCGGAAACACACGAACCGCGCAAACCACCAGGCAATGAAAACGTTGCGCCGCCTTTGATTTCATGAATATTGATGGGGAAAGGCATATCGGCGGCAATACGGCGCAATCCTTCAACCACATAACCTGTACCAACCGGGCCGTAAATATCCAGTGGTTCGGTGCGTCCGGCGTGCGCGACCATAAAGAGAACGCCAGGCAGACCCGCGACATGGTCGGCGTGCATATGCGAGAAGCAAATAGCTCCCAACTGCCGAAAGCCCCAGCCGCTCGCTTTCCACGGTACCTGCGTCCCCTCGCCACAATCGAACAGCGTCAACGTCGAACCGCAACGCACCAGGACGCTTGAGAGCCAGCGACCGGGCATGGGCATCATACCCACCGTCCCTAACATACAAATATCAATCATGCACTATCTCTTTTCATGTTCATATTGCTATTTAGCTGTCCAACAGTATATCCCCCGTCAGGAAGGGAGTACAAGGTGGGAGCATAGAGCCTGTCTCCATTCCTATGCCTCAATCGTGTTCTCAATAATGATACGAAGGTGCAAAAACAAAGACAGAGGAGGAATATCCTGTGAAGAGGTCCCCACAATTAGATCGGTACAGGAGCTTAGTTGGGGAAGATGCGCTTGATCAAGTTTATCGCGCCGCCGAGTCACTGGCTGGTGTGCGTGTCGTTCACATCAACACTACCGCTCAAGGTGGAGGAGTAGCGGAACTGCTTCATGGACTCATCCCTCTTATGGAGGAACTCGGCATTCCACATACCTGGAAAGTCATTCCATTGGATAAGAACGCCACTCTGTTCGCGGCACATCTGGTAGACCTGCTCCAGGGCATTGAGCATGGAGATATCTCCCAGGCAGATCAGCAGGTGTTCCTTGAACAATTACGCCGTTCAGCAGTCATGCAACAGGCCGACCTCTACTTTGTTCATGATTTTCAACTTGCTCCCCTGGCGACCTTGTTCCCCTGGCTCCGACCGACCCTATGGATGTGCCATGTAGACACTGCTCATCCAGACCCCGGTGGCAAAGCCTACATAGATCAGTTCCTCGATGCCTATCGCGTTTGCGTGTTTGACACCCCGCTCTCCGTCTTCAAGGATTTACCGCCGGAAAGGACGCACATCATCACGCCAACGATTGACCCTTTCAGCGATAAAAATAGCTTCATTCCTCCAGAGGAGGGATTGCAGATGCTGGCTCGATGTGGGGTAGATATCACGCGCCCGGTCATTACACAGGTTTCACGCTTCGGCAACTGGAAAAATCCCTGGCAGGTGATAGATGTGTATCGCAGGGTCAAACAAGAACTTCCTTCAGTGCAGGTAGCCCTGGTTGGTGCGATGGAAGCTGCCGATGATATCAAAGCCACGGAGATACTCAAAGACGTACAAAAGAAGGCAAACGCGGACCCAGATATCCATCTACTATACGACCCTGCGCTGATTCAGCACCCCCAGGTAAATGCATTTCAACGTTATTCCAGCGTCATCCTCCAACGCTCGACACGTGAAGGCTTCGGCTTGACCGTAACGGAAGCCATGTGGAAATACCAGCCTGTCGTAGGAACCTCTGTAACTGGTTTACGTGCGCAGATTATTGACGGTCAAAACGGCTTCATCGCGGATGATACAGAAACATGTGCAATGTATACGCTCAAGCTCATTCAGGACCGCGACCTCTGGTGTACACTCGGCAAGCAAGCACACGAGCGGGTCAAAGATAATTACCTCTTCCCCACAATGGTGTTGCAATATCTCGGTGCGCTCATGAAAGCCCGTGGAATATCCCATTCCACGAATCATCCATAACAATCTTGACCACATCCCGCATCTCAACTTCAAACAAGATAGCATTATTCATGTGCATTGCCTAATAATCGTGAGTATATGCCCATGCAAGGGCGATAATCAGCACCGAAAGCGCGAAAATTGTCGTTAACGCGATACTGATCACATAGAAAGGAAACTGCGAAAAGGCAATCAGTACCACGGCAAAAATGAGCCAGAACGCGGCAAAGATAACGCAAAGAACTTGCCAGGCCTGTAGGCGTCGCATGGGTGTTCCCTTTCTCTTAAGTTTATCAGTGCAACTTGTGTTAAAAATATAGTATAGCAGGTGGACAAAGGGCAAGATGTCCCCTTGTGCTTGATACACATATCTGGTATCCTTCCATTAAACACAGGAGTCTTTACTTATAAAGTTTGCCTTGTTTTGTATCAGTAGAAACAGAGAAAGCAATCTTCTTG
>DATGJV010000822.1:0-8776 GCA_035295005.1 Ktedonobacteraceae bacterium
TAGTTCACAATGGGTTAGCGAGTGGAAACGAAACGTCATACTCTCCCGATGACGGTTGGGCATGAGGCAAGAAAACAATCTGCCTGTCTCTGTGAATGGGGAGCCGATAGAAAACGCACTACAAGATTACAGGTTTAGTTGTACCATTTGCATACAAAAGAGTCGAGACGCTATGAACTTACCAGTAACAATTCGAGAGTAACAACAGCAACGCAATGAAGCATGTATCATTATCCCGCCTAAATGAAGACTTGCCGATTGCTTTTTAAGTATAACATGGTTTTTTTAATTTTGCCAGTACAAAAGAAAGCAAATCGGGACTGTGCTGAAACTAAATATACAATCAAGCAGACAGGAATGTATGTTTGTCGTTAATCCATCAACCATTGGGCTTAGGGTTAGCTATTACCTTACCTGCTAACGTTCCTCCCGGCGCTTTGCTTCCCTTTGGATTTTGCTCGGACTTCAATTCCGCACCAACAAATGCTCCGATGGGACCAAACGCAGCAAGCGCAACCTGTTTTACCTCATTTTTCCGGTCGTCGTCAGTCCAACAAACATAAGCCAGGAAGGTATAGCCATCTTTGATAGCGACCGGTATGTCAGAGTCCTCGACCATTACCTTGAAATCGGCAAGGGCGAAAAATTCAATCAATGGATAGGTAACGGCAATATTATGATTGAGGTAATCAAATTCGAGCAGGACGCGCTCATAACCCTGTTCAAATGATTGCGCAACAGCTGTGCCAGCTGGCCCAAATCTGCTCAGCGCATCACCGAGTTTGCCCATCACGCTGCTTACGAAGGCCGCAGCACCTCCCCACAACAGGACTATCAACGTCAATGGGTTGGTGACCTGCCCGCTATTCAGATCGCGAATCTGAGGTACGAATAGGCCGGCTAATACCAGCAGCAGAACAAGTACCGCGACCGCTATGACGATCCAGAAAGAATTGAGACCACGCTTCCGTATTCTTTGGAACTCGACACTTGCAGCGTGTTCCAGCTCTTGCATGAAATCGTTTAAAATTGTTTGCGTCACTTTATCAGTAGTGAAAGAGCGCAAATCTCGCTGGCCCAATATCAATGTACGCCATACCTCTGATTGTTTGACCAGCGCGAGGCGCAAAGCTTTTGCTGAGGTTCCCCAGTAGAGAGGTAAAAGCGGTTCGGGGACCTCGGTTTGAGGTTGTGACGGTTGATTGGGATGAGCGGAAGCTGCTACAGGTGTGAGTAATGGCTTGACTGTTTTAGAATCAGAGGCGGGGAGGCACATCTGTGTCACCGCTCGTTGCCAGTATTCGAGGCTTGCATTCACTGCCTGTACTACCTGACCTGGCGTGAAAAGATTAGTATTCGAGTTTGCGCTACCAGTATTCATAGCACTGGCGGATATTCTATCGAGGGCTATGCTCAGTGCCGAGATTTGCAGTTGCAGACTGTTCACGTCTCGCTCGTTGAACACATTGACCCATGTATCGCGAACCTTTTTCGTCAGCTTGCCCTGTATATCAGCGTCCTGTTGTTGGTCAGGAGTTAATTTGATTGCGTTTTCTAAAGGAACGAGGGCGACAGAGACACCCCATGCCAGTGAAGCCAATGAACGGCCCGCTTCGTAAGCAATCAGCTCGATTTCATTGTTCGCGGAGTCAATATCAACGTAAAAACTCTCGCGCAAAAAGCTGTCCCATGCCTCTAATAAACGGATAACCAGGCTGCTGAGTACTTTGATTGCTTCTCTCACCTGGGTATCAGATGGGGTGGGAAGGTCCTCACAGGCTGGTTCTATAAACACCGATTGGTCATCTTCGATTGGCTCATCCGCGAACGCCGTAGTGAGAGAGGAAGTACCAAGAACGCGAGAGACGAGCTTCTTTTGAAAACAATCTATTGTCACGGGGTCAAGCGCCTCATCAGGTGAGGTCCACAAAAGCGTGAGGCAATTGAGTGCCCTCCGTGTCACATCGTAGAGTCTAAATTGCTGTATAAACGGTGTTACTGTATCATTTCCTGTTTTGGGCGGTTTCATAGGACTGACGCCAACATTGGCATAATCGAGTTTGCCAGGATAGAGGTAGAGATAAGGAAAATCAGTATTATCGTAATCAGGCTCTTCAGGAGGGCATGGCGGAGTGACATCATACATAGTATCCGTTGTATCACTATCAGGGAAACGTTGGAAATGCAACGTGACAATACGCCTGAAGTTTTCTCTCATGATGCTGGTGAGCCAGGCATTGTCTCGCAATTCAGTCGAAAGCGACTGAGCCTTCGAAGTCATCGCTTTGGAGCTATTCGCGGTGAACTGTTCCACAATGGGTTCGATATCACTTAAAATGACATTTTTCAGTAATGCGTCAATCACATCTGGCTGTACTTCAACGTTGGTTGGTTGAGGTTGAGGGTTTGAGTTAGCCGTCGTCGGCTGAGGTGGCGCAACCATGGTACCATCATTTGGAAGAGGACCAGTAATGCTGGCAATGAAAGAGTCATTTTGTTGGTTAAAGATGATAGAATCAATTAATACATTACTTGCTGCTATCTGTACTCGACTCTTGAGTTCCATAATGCTCCACCCTAGCAAAATAGCGTTGTGTATCGCCGTCGAGAGAGGATCACTGCCACCAACGAAAGAAGAGTAAGAGGCGAGATTTGGAGATGGAGTGACAGGCGCAGGTGAGCCGTTAGCCTGAGCCAGATTCGGATCTTGAGTAACCACAAGTGTACCCCCTTTATCCGTTATGAGGTCAAATTCAGTATGTGCAACGTAGTATCTGTCGAAATAAGAGGGATTTCGGCTTTCCTTTGCCATATACCCTCATTTTTGCGTATTCAATGTATCACTGTACTTATGGTACAGTCCGTAGAGATGTTTGTCAATCCTCAAATCAGATATTTGATTGCTACTTGCCACTCACGAGTTAGCATAGAGAGGAATGCACAATGAGTCTGATATCGCTCCAGGGTCAATCTCGACGAGTTACTTAATGCGTGGTACACTGGGTGCGTTAGGTAACTCGTTTTGCATGGCATGTTCCTACGCAGGGGCTACACGATGACACGTACTCAAATTCCGTTGGTATCTGATGGTTGCTTACTCTTGCTTGATGAAGCGGAGAACAGGCAACCTCCTGTACTTGTTGGCTCGGCTGCCTGGTATATCTGGTTGGCAAATCAGCAGAATCTGTCTTTTTCGTTCAGGAATGATTTTGGCACGTTTACTGCTCGGCGTGAGCAACAGCGTCAGGGCTGGTATTGGTATGCTTATCGCAAGTATGAAGGGAAGTTGCTCAAGACTTACCTCGGCAAATCAGAGACGTTGACTATCGAGCATCTTAATGCCGCCGCCGCTGTATTAACTGGCAAGAGCGACCTTGCCGACAGCCTGAAGGGGGATGGAGTTGCTACGATGACCTCTGTAGGTCTTACGCGCTCAATCCAGCATGAGCAAGCACCAGCGAGCGCAATTGTCCATTACTTCAATCTCCCTGGACAACTTACATCTCTCGTCGGGCGAGAGCGTGAGACCGCAGTTGCCTGTACGCTGCTACGACGCCCAGGCGTGTGCCTGCTTACACTAACAGGTACAGGAGGGGTTGGCAAAACGCGCCTGGCCCTGCAGATGGCTTATGAACTGAATGAGGACTTTGCCAATGGTATCTGTTTCGTCTCGCTTGCTCCTCTCAGCGACCCCGACCTCGTTATGCCTGCCATTGCTCAGGCGCTCGGACTGGCGGAAAAGGCAGATCAATCTCCTCTCAAACAACTGAAAATATACCTGCAAGACAAACACCTGCTCCTCTTACTCGATAATTTCGAGCAGGTGGCAGAGGCGGCTACACATCTCGTTGAACTGTTGCAAACGTGTCCCCATCTGAAGGCACTCGTTACCAGCCGTGCGCTTTTGCATGTTCGCGGCGCATATGAGTTTTTCGTACCCCCGTTGACGCTTCCTGATCTCAAACACCTTTCAGGCAGCGAGGTCCTGTCCCAAAATGAGGCAGTCGCGCTCTTTGTCCAACGGGCACAGGCCATCAAGAATGACTTCAAGATTAATGACATCAACGCTGGTTTCATTGCAGAGGTATGTGTGCAATTGGATGGATTACCTCTGGCGATTGAGTTAGCCGCGGCACGCATTCGGCTGTTCTCCCCACAGAAGCTGCTGGAGCGATTGGAACACCGGCTTCAGGTATTGACAGGAGGAGCAGATGACTTGCCCGAACGCCAGCAGACCCTACGCAACACTCTTCAATGGAGCTACGACCTGCTCGATGTCGATGAACAACGCCTCTTTCGCTGGCTCTCCCTCTTTGTCGGCGGCTGCACGATCGAAGCCATTGAAGCGATTGCAGAGGCGATGGGTGGTAGGACAATACAAGTCTTAGACGGTGTGACATCACTGCTCAACAACCATTTGCTGTACCAACAGGAGCAATCAGATGGCGAATCACGCCTGATGATGCTTGAAACAATCCATGAATATGGCCTGGAGACTCTCGCCGAGAGTGAGGAGATGGAGAAATCCCAACAGGCACACGCAGCGTATTATCTGACCCTTGCAGAGAGATCTGATTTGGAACTCCGAAGTACCCAACAGCCGGAATGGTTGGATCGGCTGAAACGAGAGTATGAGAACCTGCGATCAGCACTCAAGTGGACGCAGGACAACAGAAAGGTCGAGTTGGGATTGCGGTTGGCAGGAGCTCTTGGACTATTCTGGTATATGCGGGGGTATCTGAGCGAGGGCCGTGCCTGGCTGGAAGAACTGCTCTCCTGCGACAGTAATGGCGGCAATGGTGCCAATGTTGTAGCTACAAAGATACGGGCGAAGGCACTCAACAGTATGGGTATGTTGGTTGCGGAGCAAGGAGACTATGGACGAGCTGCGCTGCTGGTAGAGGAGAGTATGGGGTTGTTCCAGACACTGGGAGACAAACGGGGGAGAGCCGCAGCACTCAATATTCGGGGAATCGTCGCCAAATTGCAGGGGAATTATACATACTCAGTCACGCTCTATGAGGAATCCCTCAGCTTACAACGGGAGATGGATAATAAAAGAGGAATTGCAGTCGCACTCAATAACCTGGCAGCCATTTCCCAGGAACAAGGGAACTACAAGCGAGCCCTGGAGCTAGGTGAGGAAAGCCTGGCGATCAAGCGCGAGAGTGGCGACAAACATAGTATAGCGCAATCCCTCGTGAACCTGGGGGACTTAGCCCGCAAGCGGGGGGACGCTGCACGAGCGTCATTGCTTGTGGAAGAAAGTCTCCAACTGTTCCGTGAACTGGAGGATACTCGAGGCATTGCACTTGCTCTCAACAATCTAGGCGAGGTGGAACGTGATCTTGGCAGTTATGTCCACGCTGCTGAAGCGTTAGAAACGAGTATCGTCTTGTACCGCGAACTTGGCAATAAGTGGGGGATTGCGCTTGCTCTATGTAGCCTGGGGGATGTGATATTGGCAATTGGTGAACTCGACCGGGCGAAGGCGATTTATAAGGAAAGTCTGACTTTGTACCGGGTGGAAAACAACACGGTAGGCATGATTGCATGTCTGAATGGCATGGCTGGCGTTGCGGCAGCACAGGGGGAACCTTTGTTGGCCGCACGGGTCTGGGGAATGGCGGAAACCCAACGCAGCGCCGTTGGTGTACCCATCTCGTCTGGTGAGCATGCTCATTATGAACGCCTGGTCAAGGCTGCTCGCATCCTCATTGGTGAGAGGGCCTTTGCTAGCGCGTGGGCTGAGGGACGTACCATGACGCTAGAGCAAACTTTTGCCATGTTAGAGCAAGCCACTCTTGCTGCCAGATTGATTCCTCCTGTTTCGCAATCCACTGCTGTTATGAAATCCTCCCTTTCGCTGCCCTATCCCAATGACTTGACGACCCGTGAAGTTGAGGTGTTACAATTGTTATCAGAGGGTCTGACTAGCGCACAGATTGCGGAACAACTTGTCATCAGTTTACTGACGGTCAATACCCATGTACGCTCCATTTATAGTAAGCTGGGTGTTACCTCGCGCAGCGCGGCAACACGATATGCCATCGAGCATAAGCTCGTGTAATACTGGCAAACTTTTATGGTTCCAATGCACTGCCTCAGTTCATCTCCAATGGTCACAAGACTCATGTAACTTTGCGAACCAACGCTATTTCTCCATTGAAAGAGCCATCTACCCAGTTCAAGGTACCTTCTGTCAGCTTATATTCCTTCCAATCACTCTTGATAAATACCCAGTTCTTGGGATGCGCTTTTGGCTTTGCGAATGTACACTTCAAGCAGACCACTGTGGTCTAGCAATAAAGCGTATGCGAACAAACTCCTTCCAGTGGGAAAGTGCGGTAAATGCCATCCCTCGTTTTCTACCAGTTTTGGGAAATCGCTATCTGCTTTTGTAGGGTGGAATACAAGCGGATGGTTCTATGTGAAAGCATCAGTGGGAAAGAGGGATATGAGCCATGGAAGAACGAATCGGCGAGGCATTTGCGTTTGATGAGCTTCTCACCGTGGTCGGCACAAAGCTGCTGCCAGGTGAGGCAGCCCCCGACTTCTCTCTGGATTACCTTGATCTCGCGGATATGACGGTGCAGAGTGTACGATTGGCGGATGTTGTGGGGAACATTCGCCTGTTCAATGTCGTGAACTCCCTTGCTAGACCTGTCTGTCACCGGGTGACGCAGCAATGGGAGAAACTCCAGGCTGATTTCCCAGCAAGTGTCTGCGTCTATACCATCAGCGTGGACTCTCCCGAGGATCAGGCCCACTGGCAGTCAATCGAGGGGACGCAGCACCAGACGCTTTCCACACATGGAGGTGAGCAGTTCGGACAGGACTATGGAGTGTGGCTCAAGGAATGGCGCCTACTCCAGCGAGCTGTCTTTGTGATTGGATGCGACAATCGTATCGTTTATGCCGCATATGTAGCCGATCAGATGCGCGAACCTGACTATGGGATGGCAATGGCGGTGGTTTATCAAGCTGCGATGGACCAGGAACCGAACCAGAGAAAAGCAGGAAAGCGCACGATAGATGAAATTCTTTGAAAATGCGTCAATAGCAGCTTACATTTTAAGAGCGAACCACATACTTGTAGTTCAAATAGCTATGATAAGCAGCATTGTGATTGGTGCCAGCTAACCCCCCTTGTTGCCATTATCGAAAGGAAAAAAGACCATGACACAAAACCCCGGCAGTTCCTGCTCAAACTGCGGGACATCTGTTCCTGAAAACATGCGTTTCTGTCCAAATTGTGGGACACCAACGAAGGTAGGAGTTGGCACACCTGTAAAGCACGCTTCTAGTGGAGGAGATTCGATACCAATGGCCCCTCCACCTCCTATCCCATATGCTCAAACGCAGAAAGCGGTCTCATCCCAGGTGCATCAGACGCAGCAGCAACCGGCATACCAACCAGCATCGCAAGGCTATCCAGCGCCTTTGCCGGGTACTCAGCCGCCTCCCGCTTATGCACAACCGCAGAAAAACGGTTCAGGCAAACTACTGGGGAAAATTGGGTGTAGTTTGGGTGTTGCTATTCTGCTCGTTGTTCTCCTGCTTGGCACAGCTGGTTACTTTGGCTATAGATATCTAGCTAATCGAGTCACCAGTGCTGTGAATAGTAGTACAGGAAGTGGTGGTAGCACTGGTGGGAACACAAATCCTGCTGCCACACCCGTACAGTCACCTATAAAAACGTCACCTGTCAACGCGACTGTGACCTATGCAGGTGTTGATCTCACCATTCTTGATGTACAGCAGTCCGCGAACCGCCTGGATGATCCCAATATCGTCCCAAACGCCAATGGCTCCATGCCTGGTGTGGTGCGCCTCGATTTTAAGGAGCATAATACGGGTACGAATGAGGTATACACTAGTTTTTATACAGACGGTTTTCGCTTACTTCTGTCAGGGACAAACGGCGTTGCGCCTGTCACTATTCAGAAACAGAGCGGACTTGCTGCTGATGTGTCACAGACGAACTGGCTAGACTTTCCTGTACCCACAGGGACGAACGTGAGCCAGGCCAAACTCCAGTTGGGGACGGACACAGATGCACAAATGGCAATTCCGTTAACGGCAAATCCTGATACCAGCCAGTATCAATCAAAGTCGTTTCCTCTCACCGGGAAGCAAACGCAGTATTCAGGTCTAAGCTGGGCAATTATTACTGCGACACTGAAATGGAGTACAGATGGTACGCAAGCGACGAAAGGGATGCGCTACCTCACGTTGAGCATGAAGGTCAATAATCCTTCAACAAGTGATTTCAATGCATACACACCTGATATCGCCCGTATCAAAACAGGTGACATCACCAGCTCAACGATAGGCGGTTCATTTGGTGGCGGTTTAGGTATTGCGAGTGGTTCGTCCGGGAAGACAGGAGATTTTATCTTCCTCGTACCACAGGGCGTTACCTCGTACACCTTCATTCTCCTGGATAAATCCGGTCAGAATCAGAACGGCACCATAGATTTCCAGCTTCAGTAATAGTACTGAAGGAGAAGGCAAAGACCGGGCAATTGCCCAATTGCGAAATGATTGAAGTAACAGACAGTTTCACAAGAAAGAAGGACATTCTCATGAGTTGGAATCCGAATCAGCCGGGCCAGTATTATGGCTCTGCTCCAACACCATTAACTGATCCTAATAGCCCTCAACCAGGTGGGTATCAACAACCTGACTATCAACAGCCATATAGCACACCTGCTGGTGTACGTTCCAACGTAAATGGCTCCACTTCAATGGGGATGGATGCCAATATTGCTGC
>DATGJV010000823.1:0-4278 GCA_035295005.1 Ktedonobacteraceae bacterium
AACCGGCAAATACGCAGACTCGTGGTAGCTTCTTCTCACCGTTTAAGGTGCGAAATTTTCAGTTGCTTTTCGCCGGTCAAACCATTTCCACACTGGGAGATACCTTTTATGCCGTAGCCCTACCCTGGCTCGTATTGACCACGGGTGGCAATCCGCAGGAGCTGGGTATTATTTTGACTGCCTATGGACTGCCTCGCATTGGTACAGTGCTACTCGGCGGCGTATTGAGTGACAAGTTGCGACCACGCAGGGTGATGCTGTTAGCAGATATAGCGCGAGCGGTGCTGGTCGGCATCCTTGCTATTCTGGGCATCTGGGGGCATCCAGTTTTCTGGCAACTGCTCGCTGTCGCCATTCCGTTAGGGGCTTTCGAGGGCCTGTTCTTGCCAGCATCCTTCGTGATATTGCCTGATATATTGGATGATTCAACGCTGCAAGCAGGCAATAGTTTGAATTTTTCATCCACTCAGATGGCAAACCTTGTTGGTTCTGGTATTGCCGGTGCCGTTGTAGGAGCGGTCAGTTCCGGCGTCGCGCTGGCTATAGACGCGGGAACATTTGTCGTTTCAGCTGTGTCTCTGGCAGCGATGCGCTTGAAAAAGGCGGTCGCGGTAGCCTCCACTACTGATGTGATGGTAGAGGATATGGCTTCAGCAGAAACATCAAAAGAGACAGCAACAGGTGAGAGTGAAACAGCGCCGGGTTTCTGGCAAATCTTGCGTGGCTCGGCGCTTGTGCAAGTGGCCTTTATCGTTGCCGTCATCGCAAACCTTACATTTGGGGGTATGGTAGAAGTTGCCTTGCCAGTTCTTGCGCATAGCTCCCTGAATGCAGGTGCCACAGGTTTTGGCTTAATGCTCGCCGCCTTTGGAGGAGGTGCATTGATTGGTAGTATCGCGACAGGAACGTTCAGCAAACTGAGCCATCGGGGAGTCATTTCTTTGCTTGCGGCGCTACTTCAGGCGCTGGCAATCACGCTTATTCCCTACTCTGGCGGTCTCATCGGTGCAATGCTCTGTCTGCTTTTGATGGGCTTCATGAACAGCATCACCAATGTCCTGTTCATCACACTCATGCAGGAAAACCTGCCTCGCGCTCAATTGGGGCGCTTCATGGGAATCATTTTGTTTGCGTCGTTCGGCTCGTATCCGATTTCCGTGCTATTGGCTGGCATCCTCATCAACCACACTGGCCCTGCTATTATGTTCCCCGTCAGCGGTGCCTTCCTCGCGGCAGGTGCAGCATTCGGGCTGTTCCAACGCGAGATCAGAAAATTGTAATGATTCAGCGCACCCCAAGTACAACGCGATTATCCATATGCTGCCAGATAACGCCGACTTCACGAAATCCAGCGTCGCGCAGAGCTGCCTCGTGCAACTCCGCGAGAGTATGCTCGCCGGAGTGTGTTCTGTCAATGAAGCGGCGTTCGCGCTCAGCAAAAAGCTGGTTCATGCCAGGTTCACGCGCAAGCCGCTCCCACCATGTGTGCCAATCCTCTACAGAGGGTTGCCTGGAAGCATTCGCGTCTATACGCTCCTGCGTTACCTCGGCCAATTTGCGGAAGGTCGGCATGTGCGGTGCGAACTCGAAGTGGTCGCCATTGAGGACAACGCCACCAGGGCGGACTAGCTTGCCCAGCTGGTGATAGAGATGTACCAGCGAGTCTGAGGGCAACCAGTGTAAAGCTGTTGTACTTAGCACTGCATCCACCTGCTCTTCCCCAAGCTGAGTGAGCCATGAGTCATTTCGCAAGTCTGCTTCCACCCAGTGGAGACGTCCTTGTATATCTCCCAGCACATTTTGCCCGAGTAACAGCAGAACGGGGTCGAAGTCTACCGCTACACATCGCGCCTGTGGAAAGCGGTTCAAAAGTCGCTGGCTAATAGATCCGGGGCCACAGGCGAGATCGACCGCCACAAAGCGTTCAGGCAAGAGCGATTCAAGCGCATCCAGCATCGCGGTAAAACGGCGCTCGCGGCCAGGCAAGTACCCACTCTGTTGCTGGTCCCAACGTTGCATCCACTCGTGCCAGTTCAATTGAGGAGTTTCATCACTCATGTTCGTTTCCTTGCAATTGAGAATAATTTGCAATTACGAAATTTTTATGTTATGCTTCCCTAAGTGGTATTCATACCAGATTACCACAAATACCACGAACAACAAGAATACTATGAATACAGAGATGTATTTTAGTAGAGCAATTCCTTTCCCTCACCTCCAGCAAGGGTGAGTGATGTTTTTCGGGAGGATTCATGAGCAGTAACTTTGGTATTGCAGCACTGAGCAACGTGTTTAACGATAGTTCGTCGGACCTGAAACGCAAAATTATCGGCATTTACGTTTTGCTTTTCGCTTTGAATATCGTCGCATGGGTTCTCGCTTTTATCGCTTTCTCCACAAAATACCCTGCGCTCCTGGGAACAGCGCTCTTAGCCTATACATTTGGTCTGCGCCATGCAGTGGATGCCGACCATATTTCCGCAATTGACAATGTGACACGCAAACTGATGCAAGAAAACAAACGGCCCACGACGGTCGGATTCTTCTTCTCACTTGGACACTCGACTATCGTGATCTTTTTATCCGTTGCCATTGCGATTGCGGCAGTCTTCGTGAAGGATGTTATTCCTTCGTTACAGGGTGCCGGAGGAATTATCGGGACGCTTGTTTCAGCCTTCTTTCTGTATCTGATCGCGTTCATCAACCTGCTTGTACTATGGGAAATTTTCCAGACGTTCCGCAAGGTCACGAGAGGGGAAAATTACAACAATTCCCAGTTGGAAGACTTTTTGAATCAACGCGGCCTCATGGCACGCTTCTTCCGACCACTGCTCAAGATGACCGACAAAAGTTGGAAGATGTATCCAATCGGCGTCCTCTTTGGACTGGGCTTTGACACCGCGACCGAAGTGGGGTTGTTGGGCATTACAGGATTGGAGGCCAGTCATGGGTTGCCCGTAATATACATTCTGATTTTCCCCCTGCTCTTTATGGCCGGTATGGTGCTGCTTGATACTACCGATGGCATACTCATGCTGGGTGCCTATGGCTGGGCCTTCGTCAAACCGGTACGCAAACTGTACTACAATCTCAATATTACGCTAGTTTCAGTGCTGGTCGCCTTCGTGGTGGGAACAATTGAGGTGTTTTCGATCATCAGTGGACCACTGGGCCTCAAGGGAGGCTTCTGGGATTACCTGAATAACCTGGACTTTGGAGTACTTGGAGGGATGATCATCGGCGTCTTCGTGTTAAGCTGGGTGGTCTCGACCGTCATTTACAAAATGAAACGATACGACCATCTTGATGTTCAGGAGACACCCGATATACCTGCTGAGGAAGTGGTGGTGATGAAAGAAGCGGTCATGATTGGTCAAAGGAAATAGCATTCCAGGGTACCCGCAAGGGGATACCCCTACTATAGACGCAGCCATGTATAGTAGGGGTATCCCCTTGCGGGTACCTGGTTGCCCTCGCCGATTCCTTATGAGACTCTTATGGCGCAGACCAGAGTTTCTTGCCCATGAAAATGGCGACTTCGTGTTCAGCAGGGCCGGGTGGATAGAAGTGACGCTGGATGCTCCATATTTCCAGGCCGTTGCGCAGGTAGAATTGGATGGCGGGATAGTTGACATTCTGCGTCTCCAGCACCAGCGCCCAGCAATTATGCTTGCGAGCCCAATCAGTGGCGCAACTGAGCAGAAGGGAACCGATACCGTAGCGGCGAAACTGACGACCAACGAGGATATTGCTGATACTGGCAACTGACCGCCACTCCTCAATATCGAGCAACACCGCCCCCGCAACCTGTTCACCGGCGAAGGCAATATAACCTCCCTTCGTCTCGCGCAACCGTTCCTCGACACCAGCCAGCGTTCTCATGTACTCGCGGTAATCATGGTAGTGCGGCGGGTCAACGTGCGTCTCTACCAGCTCAAATGAGAAGCTCGTGGGTTGCGTGCTATCGCCCTTTGTGCGCAGCGTGTAGATGCGGTCAGTCTCGAAGCTATAATCGAGTGCGTGCAGAGCAGCGGCATCGTCAACGCAGATGGCTCTTACCTCTAAATGTGGTGTACCTCCGTCCATAACAGCGACTCCTGCTCTGTTGGATTCTCGCATTCCAACATGTACGCACTCAATGTTAAGAGAAGGTATACCCTGTGGCCTCCGCACCCAGGCACGCTGCCCCGACCACGCCAGAGAAATCACCAAGTTTGGAGCGGAGAATCTTTGTGCTGTGGGCCGGTGCCGAAAGTGCCGTCACCCGCGCACGATGAA
>DATGJV010000824.1:0-3927 GCA_035295005.1 Ktedonobacteraceae bacterium
AAACAAGAGAACCAGAATACCCGCAAGAAGAAAGCCTGTGCTCTATACGCCAACGGCGTATGGAGCACGGGCTTTCTTCTTGCGGGTATTCTAGTGAAGGGCGAAGGACTATGAGATATAATGACCGCGGTGGGACTCGAACCCACGGCCCACCGGTTAAAAGCCGGTTGCTCTACCACTGAGCTACGCGGTCATGCATTTTGTAGCAGACAAACCAATTTTTTAACCAGCCGGGCTACATCAACACAAGGCCAGTATATCATGGGCTGTCAAGACTTTTTTGACGGCTTGATGATTTGGGGTTCACGGCAATATTGTATCCGCTACCTCATCATCTAACGTAATATAGGAGAGGTTGGACTTGTTTGTTGACCTTTAACGTGGTACACTAGCGTTAATCAGTTGGGTTGCCAACAATTAAGATGACAGGAGGCGGTGTTTCTCCCCGAATGTAGTGCGGGGTGGCATGCCGGTAAGACGTGGCGAAACGAATACTTGTTGTTGATGACAAAAATGAACTCCTTCATTTGATGCGCCGGGTACTGGAGGATGAACAGTACCAGGTCTCGATTTTGCAGGATGGTCGAGAAGCCTTCACTCGCGTCAAAATCCAGTTGCCGGATTTGCTGATACTCGATTTGAAATTGGGTGATGTCTCAGGGCAGGATATTCTCAAGCAGTTGAAAGATGACCATGTGACCGCCGATATTCCTGTCATCGTTTATACTGCCGCGGTGCTGGAAGCCGAAGAGGTCAACCGGCTCGTGTTAAGCAATCCGAGACACTACCACGATGTCCATGTGGTGCAAAAGCCTTTCGAGTTGGAGAGCATGCTGGCACTCGTGCAACACCTCTTGCATGAAGCCGTCAGCTAACGGTCTATCACACGCAGTACCCAACCGGAACACTTTCCGGTTATTTTTGTGCGGCAGTTGTACAATCTATATAGCATATTTCGCAGAAAGGATGGAGCATTCGTTATGAAATTTATGTGGGGCCTTCTTTTAGGTTTCGCCCTGGGAGTTGCCGCCGGGCTGCTCCTCGCGCCTCAATCGGGTGAAGCAACACGTTCACAGCTTGGCGAGCAAAGTGTCACATTGCGTGACCGCTCCGGTAGTCTAACCGGCGACCTGCGTTCACGCATCACCAATCTGAGCAGCGACCTGCGCTCTCGTGCCACCGATGCGATGACGCAAGGTCAGGAAATATACTCGCGCACCAAAGATGAGCTATCCGACCGCTACGGCAAAGCCAAATCCGGCGATTTGTAATTTGTAAGAGAGGCAGAACGTAAGCAAAGCTAGCAAACATCGTTTGCTAGCTTTGCTTACGTTCTGCCTCTCTTACTTTTGAGCTTTTGCCAGTGCCTGCGCTAGAGTACCAACAAAGCTGAACGCCTCAACATCCACATCGTCGTAACGCCCCGCCAGCAGGTCTTTGAAATCCTGTATAGTTGTTGCTACAGGAACGTATTCGCCGGGAATATCGGTGTACGCCTCGGCAATGAAAAACGGTTGCATGAAGAACTTTTGCACGCGCTTCCCCCGTGTAAGAACCTGCCTGTCTTCCGTAGTAAGCGTCTCCGTATTCTGGACATCCTGCAACTCCATGTAAAGCCGCAACAATTGACGCACCTGTTGTGCCACCTGTACATGCTCCTGGCTAACCAGGTTGTTATCCAGTAATACCGAGGTTGAGGCGAGGCGGTCAACGGCGGGCCAGAGGCTCTGTTTCGCCATCGCCTGAGAGAGAACGATGCACGAATCGAGGTTGTAGAGCATATCCTCGCGCCGGGATTGCAAGTCTTCATAATCTCCCAGGAATAGCGCGGGAATATGGCTTGCCCGTAGCGTGTCCTTCCATGCCCGTATCTGCTCAGATGTTCCTTTCGTCACAACATTCTCATCGGCAACCAACAATACCTGTTGACCAGATTGCTGGGAATGTTCCGCGATAGTCAGTCCTGCCAGCAATAACTTGCGGCGTACCTCCGCTGAATCGGCCAATGGCTCGAACAAGGTAACGAATTTGCGCTTGTCGGCGTCGTCAAATTCCTGAATGGCCTCATGTAATGTGCTGTTCTCATATGCCTCATCCATAGTGAGACCAACAATCACGCCATTATAGTGATGGATGAGGTTATACATTATCTCGTCCATCACGACGATTTTACCCACGCCATAGACACCGAATATGCCTGTAATGCCATTTTGGGCAAGCGGTGCCAGCAGGTCAATCACCTTGATGCCCGTTTCAAACATCTGGTGCGCCTGACCTGTTGTTGTGTCAACTGGCTCTATGACTGACACACGTTGCGCATTTGCAAGCGCCCCTTTGTTATCTACAGGTTCACCACTGGCGTTGATAACGCGCCCGAAGAGTCCTGTTCCTACAGGTATTGTATATTGTTTATTCTGTTTGTTCATGATCGTATCCTTTCGTTGTGAATAATTTGTGATGGTTGTCTTTCCACCCTTCGATATTCCAAACATGCTAAAACTTCCAGTTGTCCGCGTTCTCTTGCCCAGTCTATGGCGGTGTAGCTCAGTTCGTCGCGTATGGAGATGTCCGCACCATATTCCAGCAGTAGATGTACGATATCCAGGTGACCCTTGAGTGCTGCCCAGTGCAGCGGTGTGCGGCCTGTTGGGCCAGGGGCATTAACGGTTGCCCTATGTGTAAGCAAGGTGGCGGCGATCTCTGTATAGCCTTTCATGGCTGCAAGGCTCAGAGGCGTCGGTCCCCACACGGTAAAGGGTTCACTGGACGATACATGCTGTGGACGCGCATCTGCGTTCGCGCCGTGTGCGAGCAACAGTTCCACAATGTCTCCACGTTGATATTGCACGGCACCTCGCAACGCATCGTATGGCCTCATATGAATAACAGCCCCATAGTCGAGCAATAGTGTTGCCATGGCGCTATCGTTGTTGATAGCCGCCTCGTACAGAGGTGTCAGGCCAGTGGAAATCCATGTCCAGCGTGCATAGCGTTCGCCTTTCGCATTGACCAGCAATGGATGCTTATCCAGCATGGCACGCACCTTTGCCATATTGCCTGTGCGCACCGCGATCAGCAGTTGCACTTTTGTTGGAAAGCTCTCATCTGGAAGCGATGGATGCCATAATGTATCACGTACTATCTCGAAAAGTTGTGCTTTCAAGTGTTGCCGCGCATCGTACAGACGTTTCTTGACGGTCGTTGGCGGCAGTTCTAGAAAAGCGGCGATATCTTTGAGGGCGTAGCCAGTGCCATAAAAAAGCAGCGTGACAATGCGCTCATGTTCAGGCAATGTATCTATAGCACGGCGCACAACCTCGCCGATTTCGCGCTGCTCGATGAGCGTAGCCGGGTTAAGTTCGCTCAGGGCAACATTCATGGCTTGCTCAATAGGAGCCGTCGCCAGGTGCTTGCGCCGCGTCAGCCGATCACCCTGCTTAAACAGGATGTGCCGGAACCAGCCAGGGAAAGCCGCCGGTTCGCGCAACTTCGGCAGATTCACAAATGCCTCGATAAACGCTTCCTGCGCCACGTCTTCCGCGAGTTGCGCGTCATTCACCATCGCATATGCGCTGGCATAGGCCATTGCTTGAAAGCGCCCGACAATATCGCTAAAGGCGTCTAAGTCGCCCTGCTGTGCTGTTATAACAAGTTTGCTCAAAGTGTCCATTTTATGTTTCCGTACAGTGTACTTGCTTTGCTGCTGCTATAGATAAGTCCCATATTGATGGGAAAAGGTTACGAAGAGATAAAGGGAAAGGGCCAGGGTACCCGCAAGGGGATACCCCTACTATACACGGGCCGTGTATAGTAGGGGTATCCCCTTGCGGGTGCCCTGGCCCTTTCCCTTTATCTCTTCGTAACCTTTTCCCATCAATATGGGACTTATCTATAGCAGCAGCAAAGCAAGTACACTGTACGGAAACA
>DATGJV010000825.1:0-4516 GCA_035295005.1 Ktedonobacteraceae bacterium
CGCCGCGCCAGAGGGGAAGACTCACGAGAGCAGCAATAAATAGCGTCATGCACATGCGCCAGCAAAGGCTCCATATGCTTCGTGCGACATTGTGATCCGCCCTTCCGAGAAACCAGAAAAACAACGGAGCAATCAATAAGGCAATGAAATTCATACTGATGGCGAAACCGAGGATGACAGCGATTGCCAGTTCGCGCCAGCGTCCGTTGTTTTGCACATGTAGCCACGTGGCAAGCAGAAAAAGAGTAATGAGTACGCCATCGCTATGCCCACTCCCTGCCAATTCTAGCAGTACCAGTGGATTCCAGGCGTAGAGGAGTGTCCCCAGTAAACGGCGCGTGGGCGCAATTTTGTCCAGAATGGCCCATAACAACAGGCAATTGATGATATGCGAGAGGATCGCTACACCTTTAAAAAGCAGTAGCGTCACTACGGGATTGTTGCTGATCGTGACCAGCAACGAGGCGATATAGAGCCAGAGAGGACCGTAGATATTTGTTGTGTTGCGTCCTGCCACGACCCACTGGAGATATGGGTCGCCGGGAAACTGTGCCGGAATAGTGTTCAATGGGTCTACGTGATAAATGGTGAGCATGCGACCGGAAAAAATATAGCTGAAGACATCATCGGACAGGAGCGACGGCTGGAACAGCAGCGTAAGGCTAAAGATGAGAACAGCACCTGACACAATAAGAAACCAGCGAGATGGCACATTCGTGATGCTTTTCCGACGCAGCACCGCACGAATGGCAAGTACATACGCACCTGTTAAGGCAAGCAGCACGACAGCAAAGAGTATGGTATGGAGCCAGTCGTAGTGTGATACACCGCCTGTTGTGCCTGGTATCGCCCATGCACCTGGAAAAAGCCAGCGTGAGGGGGCAAGCGTCCACGTCCACGCCGTCATGAGCGGCGTGGACATAAAATGCAGTCCCGGCAAGGGCGAGAGCGCCACAACCAGCATATACAATAGTTCCGTGAGGCCACCTAGTAGCAATAGCGCGGGCAAAAGCGGCACATTTTGTGTCTGCTTTTCGCCAGACTCGCTGCTATTTTTTTCTTCTGTCATCAAGGAGGTGTCAAGACTCCTTCTCTAAGCCCACTCGTGTAAACGCTGTATCAATATATTTGACATAATAATCAGTGTTCATCAGCTCTTTCAGCTCATTGGGAGTGAGATATTGGGCCACTTCGGGATCGTTGTTGAGTGTGTCAAGTAGCGCGGGTTCGGCGATGGGTCCGTGGCTTGCCATGCCCCAGACTTTTTGCGCGTTGCGTTGCACTATTTTGTAGGCTTCCTGGCGTCCCACGCCTTTGTCAATGAGTGCGAGTAGGATGCGTTGCGAGAAGATGAGGCCGCCGGTCATGTTCAGGTTGAAAAGCATGCGTTCCTCGTCCACCTGTAAGCCGCTCATGACGTTGTTGAAAATGTACAGCATGTAGTGCAGCAGCGTGCAAGCGTCGGGAAGGATGATGCGCTCGGCGGATGAATGGCTGATATCGCGCTCGTGCCAGAGGGCAACATTCTCCATCGCGGTTACGGAAAAACCTCGAAGTACGCGAGCCAGGCCGCAGATACGCTCGCATAGTTCGGGGTTGCGCTTGTGTGGCATGGCCGACGAGCCTTGCTGGCCGGAGGAGAATGGCTCGAAAGCTTCGCTGAGTTCGGTACGCTGTAAGTGGCGAATCTCCTGGGCCATTTTTTCGAGCGAACTGCCGATGAGCGCGAGCGATGTGATAAAGTGCGCGTGCCGGTCGCGCTGCACAATCTGGCTGGAAATAGGAGCCACGCCGAGGCCCATTGCCTCGCACACGTATTCTTCAATCTGTGGCGGAATGGTCGCGTGCGTGCCAACCGCGCCCGAAATTTTGCCAACGGTGACATCTTCAAGGGCGGCGGCGAGACGCTGTTGTCCGCGCCGTAATTCGTCCATCCACATGGCAAGTTTCAGGCCAAAAGTGATTGGCTCGGCGTGAATGCCATGCGTGCGGCCCACCATCAGCGTGTATTTATAGCGTTCGGCGGCATGCGCAACGGTCTGAATGAGTGTTGCGAGCGAGAGGGTGAGCAGTGCGCCCGCCTCTTTGATTTGCGCCGCAAGCCCTGTATCCAGTACGTCGGAAGAGGTCAGGCCGAGATGGATAAAGCGTCCTGCCGGGCCAAGTTGTTCCTGGATAGAGCGCAGGAATGAGATCACATCGTGGTGAGTCTCCTGCTCAATTTTCCGCATGCGTTCGGCATTGTAGCGAGCGCGGCGTATTTTCTCGATGGCCTCCAGTGGAATGACGCCTTCACGCGCCCATCCTTCGCAGACGAGCAATTCTACCTGGAGCCAGGTATCGGTTTTATGGGTGGATGACCAGATGGCGGCCATTTCCGGTAGTGAGTAACGTTCGATCATGATAAAGATAATCCTCAAGCAATAAACAGGGTGATGTCTTTGTTTTCCCTTGTAGTGTACCACAGAAAAGGTAGTGGTCAGCATTTTTGCCGGATATAAGAAAATTGGGCATAAAATGCTGTCCTCCGGTGTTATTCTATGGTAGAATAGGTAGAAATACGCAGCAGAGTGTAACTACACCAGGTGCCTGGCATAGTTCCAATGGGCGTTGAGTTGTGGGGTATCTTGACGTATGGGTCATATCCATGTACAATCATGCTCGCAACAATAAATTTGATATCTCACAGGAGTGGTCATGAAAAAGGGAATTCATCCAAATTATGTTGAAGCTACAGTCAGTTGTGCCTGTGGCAACAGCTTTCAAACGGTCAGTGTGAAACCTCTGTTGAAGGTAGACGTGTGTTCAAAATGTCATCCGTTCTTCACCGGTCAGCAGCGTATCCTGGACGCCGCCGGGCGTGTAGAGCGTTTCCGCAGACGCTTTAACCTCAAGGAAGAGGAGTAAGTTCTCAGGATGGAAAGAAACGGGGATAAGGGAGAGCAATAACTATCTCCTTTATCCCTGCTTGTTATTTACGGCTAATTCTTGAGTACGAGGTGAGTGGCTTGGCGAATACAGTGCAGCGAACTATCCTGTTCCTTATCGCTGATACCGGGGCTGGACATCGTAGCGCGGCGAATGCTATTCGCAATGCGATTGCTGTGATATCGCAGCAAGAGCAAGAGGCGTGGCAAGCGAAACAGCAAAAAAATGTGGAAGGGATAGAAGGGAAAACGGGGGCTACGTCACTTGAATCGCCTTCATCATCACCGTTACCATCGGTGCCTTCTTCACCTCCTCCAACGTATCGAATTGAAATAGTGAACGTATTCGAGGAGTATAGTCGTTTTCCTCTGCGAGAAGCGGTCAAACTCTACGGGCCAGCTATTCGCTATAACCCCAAACTGTATGGGCGCGTTTTTCATTTGAGCAACGAAAGTAGCCGCGTCGCGGCGGTGAAAACTGTTGCCACCCCATTAATCCATAATGGATTATTGCAGCTTATCACCAGTGTCCAGCCCGACGTGATTGTCTCAATTCATGCTATGCTCAACCATGTGACGATTGAGGCATTGCGTGACCTGCATTTAAACATTCCTTTTATTACGGTTGTCACCGACCTGATTAGTGTTCACTATGCCTGGTTTGCGCCGGGGGCGGATTGTTATATTGTTCCCACCGAGCATGCGAAGCAACTCTATCTTGAGCGAGACCTGGACCCTGAGCGTGTGCGCGTGATAGGCATGCCGATTGATCCCAAATTTACCCGTCCGACGGATAGCAAAGCGGAATTGCGGCGAAAATTTGGTCTCGCGCAAGATATTCCCGTTGTTTTGTTGGCTGGCGGCGGCGAAGGTTCCGGGGGGCTGCAAGAGGCAGTACGCGCTATTTCCCGTGCGCGTTTGCCAGTACAAATGCTGATTATCACGGGGCGAAACAAGCGTTTGTATGCTCATTTGCAAAGAACTCGATCGAGTTTGCATGTTCCTGCGAAGGTCTATGGCTTTGTGCAAAACATGCCGGAGATGATGCGAGCCGCTGATGTGATTGTAACAAAGGCGGGGCCGGGAACGATTGCCGAGGCTCTGGCCTGTGACTTGCCTATTATTCTGAGCGGCTATGTGCCGGGGCAGGAAGAGGGCAATGTGGATTTTGTGCTGAAGAACGAGGTGGGTATGCTGGCGCATGATGCGATTGAACTGGTGGATACATTGCGTCTCCTTATCAAACCAGGGTCGCTCAAGTTACGACTCTGGCATAAGAACGCGCAGCGCATTAGCCGCCCTCGCGCATCTTTTGATATAGCCGGGACTATTCTAAGCTATCTGCCTGCAGCAGAGAAGCCGGGCATATGGCAGACAGCGCATTGGCGCAAACGCCGCCGTACATTGCTGTCTCCATTACGTTCTGAGGTACGGGCGCGGGCATTGCGCCGTAAGTTGCCACGGATGTCGCGAGTCAGTTTTTTACGTAGCCCGGTCATGCGTCGCCTGGCGCATTTACGTTCAGCGGGATTATCGTATCGTCGTGCGCGTATTATAGATATAGACCAGCAACGGGATATACAGGATGT
>DATGJV010000826.1:0-2109 GCA_035295005.1 Ktedonobacteraceae bacterium
TGCGTATCGCGGGCGACCACTTACCAACCGGATACAAGCGCCAATTACAACGATATCGCTATGGCCCAGGCGTATTTAAACTGGATTACGCACTCGATGGCCCTATCCCCTGGAAAGCACAGGAGTGTACGCAGGCTGGAACGGTTCATCTGGGTGGAACGTTTTCGGAGATCGCGGAATCGGAGTGGGCTGTTTCTCATGGCAAAAACCCCGAAAAACCCTACATGCTAGTCGCACAACAAAGCTTGTTCGACTCGACACGAGCGCCAGAGGGCAAGCAAACAGCATGGGCGTACTGCCATGTCCCCAATGGCTCAGACTTCGACATGACTGAACGCATCGAAGCGCAAATCGAACGTTTCGCGCCTGGCTTTCGCGACCGCATCCTGGCACGGCATATCATGTCACCACAAGACCTCGAACAATATAACGCCAACTATATCGGCGGAGATATCAACGGCGGTACTCAGGATTTCTTCCAACTCTTCACACGCCCTACCATTCGTATCTCGCCCTATACCACCCCGAACAGGCGCATCTATCTCTGCTCCTCGTCAACTCCCCCAGGCGGCGGCGTGCATGGTATGTGCGGCTATTATGCCGCACAGGCAGCAATCCAACGTGAATAACTTTTGTTACGGGTCGCGACGCGCAACTAATCCCTGTTGCCAGGCGAAAACAGCCGCCTGTGTGCGATCCATCATGTGGAGTTTGCCCAGGATATTGCTGACGTGGCTCTTGACCGTCTTCTCACTGATAATCAGAATATCGGCGATTTCCGCATTGGAGCGTCCATCTGCGATGAGACGCAAAACATCTAATTCGCGGTCACTCAGGTCGGTGAAGAGGTTCGGCGTATCGCGCTTCCTCCCCTGAAGCTCCTGTACCACGCGAGAGGCAACCCGTGGATGCAGTACAGATTCGCCTCGCGCTGCCTTACGAACCGTCTCAGCCAATTCGTCCGGGCCGACACCTTTTAAGACGTAGGAAAGCGCACCGGCACGCAAGGCGGGGAAAATGTATTCGTCTTCGTGATATGAGGTGAGGACGATAATCTGCGAACGCGGGCCCACTTGCTTCATCTGTCGCGTTGCCTCTACCCCTCCCATACCGGGCATCACAAGGTCCATAAGCACAACATCCGGCACAAGTTCTGCCGCCATACGCACGGCTGCCTCACCAGAATCGGCCTCGCCCAATACAGTAAGGTCGGGCTGTAGCTCTAAGAATGTGCGAATCCCTTGCCGCACAAGTACGTGATCGTCGGTTATCAAAAGGGTAATCTTATCCGTCATAAATGCTCCGCTTTTCTGAATGCGTCTTCATCATTTGATGTAGCTATACCATCTTTCCCATTGTTTCCTTTGTCTTCATTATTTCTGTTGCCCACATTCACACCCAACCGTGGGCAATGCACAATAATACGTGTACCCTTGCCGACTGTACTCTCTATTTGTACGTCTCCACCCAGTGCCTTCACACGCTCTCGCATAGAAAGGAGGCCAACACCTGGAGCATCCAGACAAGTTGCATCAAATCCCTGACCGTTATCTACCACTGAGAGCGTCACGGTATCTTCGGTCGTCGTCAATAGCATTTGCACAAGAGTGGCCTTGCTATGACGAGCTACATTGGATAAAGCCTCCTGCGCGATACGGAATAATGCCTCCTCCACGGCAAGTGACAGAGGTTGTGTTCCCTCTACACGTAAGTTGGCGACGATATCGGTCTGTTGCGCCCACCCGGTCGTCAATTCACGCAATGCGGCAACGAATCCCTTGCCCTCAAGAGCGGCAGGGCGTAGTTCGCGAATGAGCGATGTCAATTCTTGTTGCGCCTGCTTTACCAGCTTTTCCGCCTCATTCAAGCGCACCTCGGCAGCATTGACATCGCGTTTGAGCAATAGCTTCGTTGCTCCTATTTGCATAACGACAGCAAAAATCTGCTGTTTGACGCTATCATGCAGGTCACGCGCCAGGCGATTGCGCTCTTCGAGTGTAGCAATCTCTTGCCGCGCCTGGAGCAAATTCTGCAACTGTTCCGCCATACTATTAAGCTGGCGCGACATCTGCCCCAACTCATCTTGCGAAGTATCATGGGCAAACGCAG
>DATGJV010000827.1:0-3771 GCA_035295005.1 Ktedonobacteraceae bacterium
TTTCCGCATGTATACCTCAAAATGTTTATAGACCAACTAAAGCTTATTATAGTTGCTCTTGTTTAATGTGACAATAGCAAATAAGGAGGAACCATGAATGAAAATCCAGGCATGATTGCCCGTTTCCGGCAACAGCAGGCATTGGAAGAGGAGGCGGCACAGTTGGGGTTATATGGAACCGCAATGGTCGCCAGCCACGCGATGATTACAGCACGCATGGAGCGCGGTGCAGATTATATTTTGCGCCTGATTGAGATAGGCAAACTCGATGAGGCAAAGAGACTTATGGACGAAGGAACGTGGGATATTGCGGAACTGGAGGCATGATATGGGTAAACGCATTCTGATCATTGAACCTTCGCGCACTATTCGCTTGCTGCTGGATATCACCTTGCGTAACGCGGGTCATCATGTAGCAGCCTTCGATGAGGCTCCGGCAGCACTCAACTTTCTCCTGCAAGTACGCAAAAATGCACCGGAGATAGCTTTTATCGCGGTACATCTTCCAGATGGGGAAAGCTATAAGATCATCGAAACATTGATGCGCCACTACCCACATCTGCTGATGGTGAGCATCTTGCGAGCAGACGATGGATCGGCGCAACAGGAGCGTATACTGTCGCTGGGGGCAACGGTGCTGATACGCCCATTTACCGTGCAGGATATTCTCACCTGTACTATCTCTACTACTGTAAGGGTGGAGAAATGGAGCGCAATCTATGAGCATGCATGAGCCAGTACCGCAGATAACTCTGCACCCAAACGAGATCATCGTACTTGAAAGTGTCGTCAAAGGCTACCTGGCGTTTTTGCGGCACGGCATGCCACCATCAAAAAAACGCGATGGGCAGATAAGAACGTTGCAGCGTGTGCAACAACACTTAATCCCTCTCGCCCATGCTCAACGTGAACAGCGTTATTTTCCCCTCACTGCTGATGAAATACAGGCGCTTGATGACGCACTACGGAGTTTTGTCTTGCTTGTCCGCCGTATGGTGCCAGCATCCAGAGAACGTGACGAGACACTACGGGATGTTGAGAACTTACGACAGCAGCTAGCAGGAATTATCTCCCCATCAACGTCCTGATTCCTTGACAAGAACATGACCACCTCGTATGCTGCTACTATCACATTTTATTCATTCATCATAAAGTGAGTACAGATGTCACCACGTACCGAAGAAACGAACCAGCATATCCGCGATGAACAGAAAAGAAAAATTCTCGATGTTGCCGCGAAAGTTTTCGCCCGCAAAGGGTATGCCGCAACGAAAATGGCAGATATCGCTTCAGAAGCCGACATAAGCTATGGTCTGGCATATCATTACTTCACGAATAAGGAAACAATTTTTTCTACCCTTGTAGAACATGAGTTGCAAGGCGCAATGACACTGATTCGTCACGCGCAACAACTCCCTGGCACGCCTTTCGAGCGCATCCAGACAATGGTTACACTGATGTTAGACGGCATGCGCAGGAAACCTGAAGCCTTCATGGTTGTCCAACAGGCTATGACAAATGACGCTATACCGGCAGAGATACGAGACATTACCTTGCAACGAAGCCTCGAAAGCATCGAAGCCTTCAAGCAACTTATCATAGAAGGCCAGATGGCCGGTCAGCTCGCCGCCGGTAATCCAGACCGCCTTGCAATCCTTTTTTCTTCCTGTATTCAGGGATTGGCGGTCTGGACTATCTTCTTCAACAGTACAACAGAAAATTTTCCCACAGCGGACGATGTGTTACGGTTCCTTCAACCTGTGGCTTGAATCCCACCATGCCTCACCTTTGTTTTCCCGTTCTTCATCCACTTGCATCTGGCAACTTTGCTCAGTAGAGAAAAGGGATGAGTCGCCATGTTCGACTGGCATACCTGTCATAGTCCTGTGGGAAAGCTTCTGCGAGCATGGCCTCTTCCGCTTTTATGCGGTTTTGATAGGCTCGCACCATAGGAAAAGCGATAGTTGCTAACACTATCCAGTTTGCCGATGCAAACCCGGCCCCAAGCCAGAGGAGGAGATCCGCGAGATAACCAGGATTGCGAACCACCCGGTAGGGTCCATCTTCAATCAGGCGCTGTTCTGTTGATGTTTTCAAAGTTCGCGTATAGAATGTTCCAAGCATGCGCAGCGCCCATATCCGAAGCATAAGCCCAACCACCATTGCGCAAATTCCACTCCAGCTCAGCGTCTTGCTTTGCATACGACCAAACTTGAGCCGGTTCAGAAGTGGCGCGATAAGCAGAGCAAGCAGGGCAATACCAAAAGCAACACCAATGGCCCTTGTACTCCCTCGATCCGCGTGTCCCTCTTCTAAGCTTCTGGCAGCTTCTCCCTTGCGAAAAAGACGCTCTATCACAAAAAAACTACCGATAAGACTATAAGCGATCTTGATTGGCTTCATATGTTGTTCCTCTTTCCTAACATTTTTGATTGATTTATCAGTCAATATACAATATGAAGAATAGTTTGTCAAGGGAACATCTAATGGCAAAAAAAAGATCACGTCATAACTGTTAGGAACCTCTCTACTGCATAACTATCGCAAGATGCATACCCTGAGCGTAATGTGAATCGCTCGCTTGACGACCGGTGAAATGGCAAGCCATCTCCAGGTGTGTCTCCGGCCTGGTGAACGTATAATCAATGATACCTGTCTGACCGGGTGAGATGATAGGAATAAAGACAAGGGACGCGCTATCCATGCTTGCCACAGATATGTTATCGCCCATCAGCGGCATAATCATGAATTCATGGGGAATCGTTCCCCTATTGGTGACAACAAAATGATAGGGTATGCCGACGTGAAATGTGGTAATCGAGGAGGTAATTTTGTACTCGACGAGCGTCACCTGTACTGTTTGCTTTAGTAGTACAGGGTTGGTGCTGAGACTCGCGGCATTGTTCGTAAGTGCAGTATGCCCACCACACCCACTACTCCCGCTACACTCACTACTCTTACTATTCCCACTACTTCCACAGGAGGTGACAAATATGAGACAGAGAAGTATGAGCAAGCCCGAAAACATGATGCGTTTCATGGAAATCCTCTTCCAGTTGATAAAAAATATGAACAGCATGAGACAGTGCTATTATAGGGCAGAGTTCGCATTTGCGAAAGTAGTTTCCTAACCTTGCAATTCTTGTCCCACCGTGATACTATCCCTGTGTAGTTCCGATTTACAAGAAGGGCATAGATTATGATACAGGTGCGGGGCGAATGGCTCCTCTGGCTCGTATTTATCATTTCGCTGGCAATTACCGTCTACTCTATGGTCACGCGGACGCAGCCAACACAGCAGCTGATGATCATTGAAATACTGGGCCTGGGCTGCGGCTTAATCGCGATGATGCGCCGGAGAAGCCGCGAGCGAGAGCAGAGGAATAACGAGAAAAAATAGCCTACTCCAGACCATGAGAGCGGCGAAGTTCCTTGTACAGTTCCTCTAGCTGCTGCTCTGTGACCAGCTTCTCCAGCTCACTTTCGAGATGCGTGCGAACAGGATGACCCAGGCGTTTATCGTGTTCGAGCGCCTTCACCCAGTATTCAAGTGCCTCTGGATAGCGTTGTTGCGCCTCTTTGAGCCGACCCATGCGGCGCAGAACAGCGCAAAGTTCGGCAGGGGTTTCCAGAGTTTCGGCAATTTGATGCGCTTGTTGATAATAGTTCGCCGCCTCTGCATAGCTACGCATAAAACAATGGTAGTCTCCTAAGCCTCGATAGGCCCGTCCGACAATCTGCTGTGCTTCTTGATCCTTAGCCATATCCAGA
>DATGJV010000828.1:0-4423 GCA_035295005.1 Ktedonobacteraceae bacterium
GCCCGCGCCGCCCGTTATCGTTTCTTACGCGAAGTGGCGCACGTGCAAACTGGGCAAACCGGGCAACCTATTGCGGTAGCGCACCATGCCGACGATCAGGTTGAGACACTGCTACTCCACCTGTTACGCGGCGGCGGATTAGCAAGTATGGCAGGTATGCAGCCGCGCCAGGGCGATATCATTCGCCCTCTCTTAGGAGTTCATCACTCCTCTATTCTAGAGTATTGCCAACAACATGCCATTGGTGCAGTTGAAGATAGCAGCAATGCCGATACGCACTTCTTGCGCAACCGCATTCGTCACGAACTGCTACCCCTCATGGAATCCATGAATCCGGCAATACGCGCTACCCTGCTGCGTAACGCCGAAGTTGCAAGCGTTGACATGCAGTATATCGAGACGCAAGTAGACGCTATCTGGCCGGCTGCCGTGCTAACCGAACAAGACAACCGTTTTACATTGAGCGTCCCTGCACTGCTGGCTTTCCCACTTAGTCTGCAACGTCATCTGTTGCGTCGTCTTACTGCCCGCTTATGCAGTGGTCAGTCGCCATTGGAGCCACGCCACTACATATTGATTGAACAATTTTTGCGGCATGACAACAATGGCGAGGAACGAACGCTGCAACTTCCCGCCCAATTACGCCTGAAACGCATAGTGAACACCGTTTGTATCTATCAAGCAGAAGAAGATACAGTACTCAACTTTTCCGCCTCTACCGACGAGGAGAAGTTGGCGATTCCAGGACATATTGCAGTACAAGGCACGCCGTGGCTGGCGTCGGCGGAGGTAGTAGCCGAAGATATTACACAACACGTCTTACAGGCACTGGCTCGCGAAGATTGGTCGGCAGTGTGGCGATTACTGCCGACCAATCGTCATACTGTTTATATTGATGGCGACAGCGTTGACACAGTATTGACGGTACGAACACGGCGTCCCGGCGACCGCATGCGTCCATTAGGGATGGCACACGAGAAAAAAGTGCAAGATATCCTGGTAGACGAGCATATCGCTCGTGTTGAGCGCGGCAGTATCCCGCTCTTCTTCACAGCAGACCGTTGTATCTGGCTGGCTGGTGTCTGCATCGCTGACTTTGTACGGCTAACCAACACAACGCAACGCATTGTGCGCCTGAGTATTACAGGGCCAATTACAATAAGAGAATAGGTTTTCATTTTTTATTTCATGAGGAGAATATGGACGAAGACATTGCCGAGATTTTGATTTCCGAAGAGGAGATACACGCCAAAGTTGCCGAACTGGGCGAGATGATTACCCGCGACTACCGGGATAAGAATGTGCTGCTGTTGGGTACCTTAAAAGGTGCCGTACCCTTCATTGGCGATTTAGCACGGGCCATTCCATTGCCGTTAGAGATTGACTATATGGCGATCTCCAGCTATGGCAACAGCACCCATTCCAGGGGGGTGGTACGCATCCTCAAGGATTTAGAGGGGCCGATTGACCAGAAAGATGTGCTGATTGTCGAAGATATCATTGATAGCGGCCTGACGCTCCACTACCTGATGGATGTATTGCGCCAGCGTCGCCCGCTCAGTCTGCGCGTCTGTACCTTGTTGGATAAGGGACGTGAGCGTGTGAAAACCGTCCATGTGGACTACCGGGGCTTTGAGATTCCCGACCGTTTCGTCGTCGGTTACGGCCTTGATTACGCGCAACGCTATCGGAATCTGCCATACATCGGCATCCTCAAACCTTCCGTCTACGAACCAGAGGACAATCCCCAGGCTGAACACCGCAGCCCCGCCGAGAAAAGGTGAAGAGACAGGGGATGAAGGGTCATATATCTGGCATTTCGCTTCGCGAAATGCCAGATATATGACCCTTCATCCCCTGTCTAAGAAATGTTCCACAAGCTCTTCGGCTCTGTACACATCGTCGCCTTCTATCCAGATGATGCGCGTCTCTTTGCGAAACCATGTCAGTTGGCGGCGCGTAAAATCGTGGATGGCGTATTTCAGGCGCTCGACCATCGCGGCTTCGCTGGCATATTCACCCTGTAACCAGCGATTGATGTAGCGGTATTCCAGGCCAAGCGCCTCTAACCGCTCAGAATGTACTCCCTGCTGGAGCAGACGTTGTACTTCCCGCACCATGCCCTGCTGCATGCGCTCATCTACTCGCGCATCAATGCGCTGGTACAGTTCCGCACGAGGCCACTGAATACCCAGCAAAAGGCTCTCATAGAGCGGGTCAGCAACCCGTCGTTGCTCAGAGAACGGTTTGCCAGAGACGAGGCAAACTTCTAATGCGCGAATGACGCGGCGCGGGTTGTTACGCTCGATAGTAGCCGCACTCTGTGGGTCCAGATGCTCCAGCTGTGCCAGCAACGTAGCCAGTGGGCGGGACTCCAATTCTGCTCGTAAAGCAGGTTGCGGCGGTATCGCCGGGATATCGAGATTGTCTACGACGGCCTGAATATAGTGCGGTGAGCCACCCACCAGAAACGGTTGGTAGCCTCGCGCCAGGATGTCAGCTATAGCGGCGTTGGCCTGTTGCTGGTATTGCGCGACTGTATACACCTCATCTGGGTCAACGACATCCAGCAGGTGATGCGGCACCATTGCCTGTTCTTCCGGTGTGACCTTCGCGCTGCCAATATCCAGCCCTCTGTAGACCTGGCGCGAGTCGGCTGAAACGATTTCCCCGTGGAAACGTTGCGCCAGGGCAATACCCAGCGCACTTTTGCCCGATGCCGTGGGACCCAGAATGACAACCAGTTTCGGCTTCATGGAGTATTCTGCTTGATCAGACTATCAACCCGCCATGCCAGCGCCCCCATCACCAGCATACCGAGTACGACGGCAAGGAGCGTAAAAAGACTGATAGCGAAACCAGATGTCAGGAAGAAGCCGAGAATACCGCCTACCACAAGTGTCGCTCCCATAGTTAGCTGGCGCAAACTGCGACGGCGTATACCCCACCTGACACTGGAAAGAATGCGGTTACTCACCGTAGGACTGATACCAAAGTACGCGGCCACGGCAGCAAACAATAATAGCACAAACATCTGGAGTTCGGGGGCATTCACCTGTAAGGTGGTTTGCCAGGCAAGCTCTACGACTCCCAGTACCGCTAAAACACTGCTCAAACCGGTACAAAGCCGATTAAGAGCCTCGCCACCACTCCATTTTGTGGACCAACTGACGAGCAGAGCGCCAATAGTCGCCGCCGGCACCATGCATACCAGCACAACGATAAACCAGGCATTGGGCGGCAATGGTGCCGCTCTTCCCAGTGTCGGCAGTTGTGCTATCACGGTATACGAGAGGCTGGCAACCATGAAGGCGGCGAACAACGTTAATCCGCGCTGGAGCCACGTGCGCTGTCTGGGTGTTGCCTGCAACGGATCCCAACCAGATGATGCCGCACCATTGCCGCCAGGACGCCCATATTTGGCGCGATATTCGTTATATTTCACGTTATTGTACGCTGGTACTTGCGCTGTTGAGGCCGGTACCCCCTGTGTCGTTTTTGTGCGCTGTTGTTGTGGGGCCATCACCGAGCCACGGGTACCATTGCCCGCTATCAGCGTATCATCATCGTCAAATGATGTACCACGTGTCTGACCAGCCCTGCTACGTCCATTCATGGTAGTATTGCCCAGCACCTCTACTCGCACCTTGACAGCAATCGTCTGCTCTCTTTCATCATCACCATTTGTATCCGGTTTCACCAGAATGGTACCGCTATAACGGGACGAACCGGGCAAGCGCATACTATTGATGCGCACATTTACGCGAGTACTCATGCCCTCAAATGCCGTCTGGTCAAGCACAATCCAGGTATCAGCAGACGAAATTGTTCCCTGCACGAGGATGCCACGGTTGCCGCTAATCGTGAGCGAGAGGGGCGCGGACATACCTGGATAGACCTCACCGAAATCCAGCACATCTGGCTCTACAATCACGCTTGAAGTCGGTTTGCGCGACAACCAGCTGCGAGTTGCACGCCCACGCGGCAGCGTCATTGAATTTGTTGGCAGATTGATAGTACCCGTAGCGCCGCGAATATGTGCGCCCGGCCCCATCACAACCTGTAAAAACCGCTCGATAGCCGCTGTCGGATCGTTGATACTCATGCGTATTTGTTTCGTTGAGCGTGCCAGGTCGAAATCGCCAATTTCATGGAACCAGGACTCGAATTCGCCGGAGAACAGGTAGTCCGCGGCCTCTTCTGGATATTGGGCACTAAGGTCTGCCAGTTCTTCAGGCGTTGTCGCCTGGTTGCCATTCTCGAAAAAGAACGTGCCAACACCCAGCAAGGCCCGGCGGAACGAAGCAATGCTGTCGTAGCGGTCTTCGGGTGAAAGCGAGGACGCTTTTTCCAGGGCGCGTGCGACATTGGGCGAGATGTTCGGGTTGATCGAACGCACATCTTTCAAACCAAAGCCTTTTTC
>DATGJV010000829.1:0-2621 GCA_035295005.1 Ktedonobacteraceae bacterium
TAACAACTCTTGCGGCGTCCACGCGCTGATGGCGGGCAAGACCGATGATAATATCGAAGAGTTGGAGATTCTCACCTATGACGGTCTGCGTATGCGCGTGGGCAAAACAAGCGATCAGGAGCTTGAGCGAATCATCGCGGAGGGTGGAAGGCGAGGCGAAATCTACGCACGCCTGAAAGCCTTACGCGATAAGTACGGCGACCTCGTGAGAGAACGTTTCCCCAAAATTCCACGGCGTGTTTCCGGTTATAATCTCGATCAATTGTTGCCAGAGAATGGCTTCAATGTCGCACGGGCGCTCGTCGGTACCGAAAGCACCTGCGTCACTGTGCTGGAGGCCATCACACGACTGGTAAATAGCCCGCCGGTACGCTCATTACTGGTGCTGGGGTACAGCGATATTTACACAGCGTGCGACTATATTCCTGATATGTTGAAGTTCAAGCCTATTGGATTGGAAGGATTCGATGATGGGCTGCTCAACAACATTCGGAGAAAAGGGTTGCACCCAAATGAGGTAAAGCTTTTTCCCGATGGTCGCGGCTGGTTATTAGTCGAGTTCGGCGGCAATACGAAAGAGGAATCTACCACCGAAGCTCACAAAATGATGGATGCATTGAAAGGCAAACATGATGTACCAGATATGAAGCTTTTCGATGACCCGGCACAACAAAAACTGATATGGGCAGTGCGCGAGTCGGCGCTTGGTGCAACGGCAGTTGTGCCAGGGGAAAAGCAGACCTGGCCAGGCTGGGAGGACTCGGCGGTTCCACCTGATACACTTGGCAATTATCTACGGGATTTGCGCAAACTGTTGGACTCCTACGAGTATGGAGCGAGCTTCTACGGTCACTTCGGACAAGGATGCCTGCACATGCGCGTTGATTTTGACCTGGATACCGAGGCTGGCATTCACAAGTTCCGCTCCTTCATCAACGACGCCGCAGACTTAGTAGTACGCTATGGTGGCTCCCTTTCAGGGGAACACGGCGATGGGCAGTCCCGTGCTGAGTTCATACCAAAGATGTTCGGGAACGAACTGATTGAGGCGTTCCGCGAGTTCAAATCTATCTGGGACCCAGACTGGAAAATGAATCCGGGCAAAATGGTCAATGCCTATGCTGTAGATGAGAACCTGCGCCTGGGTACCGATTACAATCCTCAGCCAGGAAAAACACATTTCAAATTTCCCGACGACGAAGGCAGTTTTGCGCGGGCAACATTGCGCTGCGTTGGCGTCGGCAAATGCCGACGAACAGAAGGCGGTCTGATGTGTCCCAGTTTTATGGTAACACGCGAAGAGTCGGCCACGACTCGCGGACGCGCCCGCACGCTGTTTGAGATGCTGCAAGGCAATCCCATTGGCAAAGGCTGGCACGATGACCATGTGAAAGAAACACTGGATTTATGTTTTGCCTGTAAGGGATGTAAAGGCGACTGCCCCGTCAACGTTGACATGGCAACCTACAAGGCGGAATTCCTCTCGCATTACTTCAAAGGGAGACTTCGCCCCATCACCGGCTACTCGATGGGCCTCATACACTGGTGGGTACGCCCGGCCTCGCTGATGCCCGGCGTTGTCAATTTCTTTACGCAGACACCGTTGTTGCGCGACGTGGCAAAAGTGCTGGGTGGATTCGCCCCACAACGCAAGATACCTGCTTTCGCGCCACAAACCTTCAAGCGATGGTTCTATCGCCGCGAACCGCGAAACGTTGGAGGGCCGCGAGTTATTCTCTGGCCCGATACGTTCAACGACCATTTTCACCCGGAAACCGCTATCGCCGCGGTTGAGGTGCTTGAAGCTGCCGGTTATCATGTCGAGGTGCCGCGGTCTGCTATCTGTTGCGGACGACCGCTCTATGATTACGGTATGCTAGACCTGGCGCAGCACATGTTGAAACAAATTATGACAACACTGAAACAGGAAATTACCGATGGTATTCCTGTCGTTGGCCTGGAGCCAAGCTGCATCGCGGTCTTTCGCGACGAACTGCTCAATCTCTTCCCGCATGATGAAACCGCCAAACGGCTCAGCTCACAGTCATACCTGCTCAGCGAATTTATTGAGAAACACGCTGATCGCTTCCAGCTACCCCCATTGAAGCGCAAAGCGGTTGTGCATGGTCATTGCCACCATAAATCTATCATGAAAATGAATGATGAGCAGTCAGTGTTAGCAAAACTTGGTCTCGATTATACGGTACTCGACTCTGGCTGTTGTGGGATGGCAGGAGCTTTCGGCTTTGAAAAAGAACACTACGATATCTCGATCAAAGCTGGCGAGCGCGTCCTCCTACCAGCAGTGCGCGAGGCCGATAAGGATACCCTCATCATCGCCAACGGCTTTAGCTGTCGCGAACAAATTGAGCAAACGACCGACCGTAAGGCAATGCACCTCGCGCAGGTTATTCAGATGGCGATGCATGAAGGCGCGAATAGCAGCGAACGTGCCTATCCTGAAAAGGCGTATACGCAAAGCCCCGATCCAGTGCAAGCAAAGCTGCGCAACGGAGCCGTTGCAGTAACGTGTCTGCTCGTTGTCGGCGGCATTGGCGCGTGGGTCTGGCAACGAGTACGGCGAATGTAGGGGCCGATTGATCGCGCCCATCGCCGATTTA
>DATGJV010000830.1:0-3899 GCA_035295005.1 Ktedonobacteraceae bacterium
GGGGTGACATCCTGTTCGCGGTCGGCTCGTTCCTGGTGCTTGTGCGCCCGGACCCTCTGCAAATCGTGTTGTTCGTATTGCTGGCGCTGATGGGAGCGTTCATCTTTACTGCGTTCACCGTCATCTTCTGCTCGCTCGCGTTCTTTGTAGGCAATACTGACGGCCTGTCGCAACAGTTGCGCAACGCCCTGATAACCTTTGCTACCTATCCGATGAACCTGTTTAGCGGTGTTGTGCGCTTGATGCTCTTCACCGTGATTCCGGCGGGCTTCATCTCGTTCATTCCATTACAGTTGTTACACCAGTTCACATGGCCGCTACTTGGTGGTATGATTGGCTTCACGGCCCTGATCGTTGTAATAGCAGTAACGCTCTTCGAGCAAGGTTTGCGCCGCTACGAAAGCGGCAACCTGATGGGCATGCAATCGTAACGATTTCAACCCGAATCGTTCTGGTATCATACATAAAAAAATTTGGAGGATATATTGTGGAATCAGTAATTGAGGAACTTCGGCAACGAGGCTTTATTGCCCAGATGACGGAGAGCGGCCTGGAAAAAGCCACCGTAAATGAAACGCTCATCGTCTATCTTGGCGTTGACCCGACGGCAGCAAGTATGCATCTGGGACATCTTGTCCCTGTGATGGGTCTGGCGCACTTCCAACGTTATGGTCATAAGGTCATCGCGCTCGTTGGGGGTGGCACTGGCTTGATCGGCGACCCCAGTGGCCGTGCGACTGAGCGCCAGTTGCTTTCAGAAGAGGTCGTGGAGGAGAACGTGCGTTGCCTGAAAAACCAGTTGTCGCACTTTATGGATTTCGATGGCAAGAATCCGGCCATCATGCTCAACAATAATGACTGGCTTTCGCAGTTCAAGCTAATCGAGTTTCTGCGTGATATTGGCAAGCATTTTACCGTCAATGCCATGCTCGCGAAAGATTCTGTACGTTCGCGCCTGGAAGACCGCGAGCAGGGTATATCCTTTACCGAGTTTAGTTATATGCTATTGCAGGCCACTGATTACCTGGAACTGCACGATATGACGGGCTGCAACCTGCAAATCGGCGGCTCTGACCAGTGGGGCAATATCACGGCGGGTGTTGATCTGATCCGGCGTGTCCGCGGTGCCTCGGTGCATGGACTGACGTTCCCCTTGATCACAAAGGCGGACGGAACCAAGTTTGGCAAGAGTGAGAGTGGTGCCATCTGGCTCGATCCTAACCTCACATCACCTTACGAGTTATACCAGTACTGGCTGAATGCAGATGATCGCGACGTGATTCGTTTCCTCAAAATCTTCACGTTCTTGCCCTTAGAGCGCATCAACGAATTACAGCAGGAGGTCGAGGCCCACCCGGAGGCTCGTGCGGCCCAGCGTGTTCTCGCGTGGGAGTTCACCGCTCTTGTCCACGGCAAGGCCGTCGCTGATGCCGTGCGCAAAGCCTCAAACTTCCTGTTCGGCAGCGATCCCTCCGAACTCGATAGCGGTGCGCTTGAGCATGTCGCTACCGCCGCCCCGGTCACGCTGATTGACAGGAGCCAGCTTGAAGGCGGCCTATCTCTCGATGAGGCGCTGACCACAGCAGAACTGGCGAAGTCCAAACGTGAGGCGCGGCAACTGCTCAATCAGGGCGGCGTCTACGTCAACAACCAGCGTCGCGGCCCCGAGGATAAGGTCTCTGCGGAGAACCTCATCCTCGATAAAGCAGTCTTGTTGCGCGTGGGTAAGAAAAAATACGGGTTACTGATGGTGAGATAAAGGATATTGCACAAAACAAATGGGCAAGCCGTCGGCTTGCCCATTTGTTTTGTGCAATATCCTTTATCTCCATGTTTTGCGTAACACACGCAGCCAATTTTCATGCGTAATCTTCCTCAACGTCTCCTCATCATAGCCATGTTCGCGCAGTACCGCTATGAATTTAGGCAATCCAGTAACATCCCCTATCTCATTGGAGATCGTGGTGCCATCGAAGTCGGAGCCGAAGCCAACGCAATCTACGCCGAGATGGTCAATCAGGTAGTCCATGTGACGTACCATGAATTCAGCCGACGTGTTCCTGTCGCGATGCCCGTCATCGCGCACATCAGTCACCGAGAAGTTCAAACCCACCATACCCTCTGACTCGCGTATGGCGTCGAGTTGCTTATCCGTCAAATTGCGCGTTGTCGGTGTGAGTCCATGTGCATTGGAATGTGTCGCCACCAGCGGTTTCTCCGTCAACGAGGCAACATCCCAGAAGCCTTGCTCGTTCAGATGTGAGAGATCGAGCAGGATACCTATACGATTGCATGCGCGTACCAGTTCGCGTCCTGCATCAGTCAGGCCGGGGCCGGTATCGGGTGAGTGCGGGAATTTGAACGGTACACCATGCGCGAAAGCATTGGGTCGGCTCCATACGATGCCGAGCGAACGCAACCCCGCCTGATAGAAGACTTCCAGCGCGTTCAAATCGGTGTCAATTGCCTCCGCACCCTCGAAATGCAGTACAGCCGCGAGTACGCCGTCACGCAAGCAACGAGCCAGTTCATCAACTGTACGCACCACCCGTAGCTGTCCCTCTGACTCCTTTTCCAGCCGGAACAACAGCGCCATCATCGCGATAGCCGTTTCCTGGGCATACGCATGCTCGACTGGCGGCGATAGACGTACCTCGTAGCCTGTCGCGGTCTCAATCACGTTCTTACTCGGATTGCCCGCCTCTGTTGGTGAAGGTACGAAGATAGCAAAGAAGCCGCCGCCAAAATTGCCCTCTCGCGCACGTGGCAGATCAATATGCCCGTTCTCACTGCGTGTAAAGAATGAACGCCCCTTGCCTCGTTCAGGCAGATACAAGTGCAGCAAAGTATCGTTGTGACCATCAAAAACTGGTAGCATGTTTTTCTCGCTTCATAGATATTGCTTAAACCATCGTAGTACGCGCTCTTCCATATCAACCAGGTGAGCGCGTTCCCTCGGCCCATGACCTTCACGCGGGTAAATTACCAGCTCAGTTGGTACGTTTCGTTCGCGGAGCGCCCTGTACATTGCATATGCCTGATTCACCGGCACACATTCATCTTCGGCTCCATGCAGAATGAGCGTCGGCGTTGTTACACGACTGGCGTAGGTGATGGCGGAATGTACCCGGTAGCTTTCGGGCTGTTCCAGTGGGCTGGTTCCCAGAACGCGCATGTCCCAATCAGGAATGTTGGAGAGCGCGTGGAAATCGTGATAATCGCTGACACCCGCACCCATCATTGCCGCCTTAAAGCGCGTTGTTTGCGTTATCGCCCACGCCGTCATAAAGCCCCCGTAGCTCCATCCCACTATGCCTACGCGGTTCCCATCAACCAGCCCCTGTTCAATCAGGTAATCCACGCCGTACATAATATCGTGGAAATCCTTCCCGCCTGGGTCACGCAAGACGGCATCGGAGAACGCTATGCCTCGTCCCTGGCTTCCCCGTATATTTGCACACAGGACAGCATATCCTGCAGAAGCCAGCAGTTTTGTCAGGAATCCGCCCCAGTTGTCAACCCACGCCGAAGATGGTCCACCATGAACATTGACGACCAGCGGCGGCAGTGTATCACCGCTATGATTCAACGGGTGCGTCAGAATCGCATCAATGCGCCAGCCATCAACGCTCTCGTAGCTGATGCGCTGCGACGTAGGAATCGCCATCACCTCTTCCATCAGCCGATTCAACCACGTCAGCCTCCGCCATGTTATTGAAGGCGTGGAAGTATCGCTATTTGCGAGTTGTCCAAAGAACACATCGAATGCTATCTGAGGCGTGGTGTGCGTGGTAACCAGGTAGCGCATATCATCGGTCGCGGAAAAGCGCGGACAAGCTGGCTCGCCCATGGGAAAGTCGCCATCCAGTAGCGTCGTTGTGCCATCAACTGCGTTCAGT
>DATGJV010000831.1:0-6960 GCA_035295005.1 Ktedonobacteraceae bacterium
ACGCTACGTTCGCTCAGAAATCTCCTGAAAAAGGGCAGAATCCACCGCTGGGCGACTGTCCCACGGGGTGTGATGCCCACAGCAGCGCGTGCGGAAGCCGCGTTTGCGCACAAACTTCATCAGGATTACCATACGAACGAACTACTTTCTTTCTCTTTGCGGAGAAACGATAACGTAAAATGTGCTGGTATTAGCACAACAGAAGTGTAACATGGAGATTGTGAGGGTGTCAAGGCAAATTTGCGGCAGGATACGTAATCTTTCCATCCTGTACCTTGAGAAAAGGGGTGAGTTCGTAGGGTTTGGCTGTCTTTTTGCTCTGGATTTCGCGTACTTCCCAACCCTGGAGAGTCAAAGCGTCGGCGATCATGGAACGATGACAGCGCCAGGGAACAGCTTCGGCACACATGATCGCGGTGTTTTGTTTTTCGGCGATGGCCTCTAACGCTTGCAAACCTTGCTGAAATTCGCTGGTTGCCATGTAGTCGGCGTAGCCGCGAAACGAGGTATTTTGCCAGCCAGTATTGATCGAGTCCTTCGCGGGATGCCGCAAGCCGCCCAATTGTTTGAGATGGGTATAACCGATGCCAGCCGTGTTCAACGCGGGTACCAGCATATCCTGACCAAACTGGGGGTTATGCCGCGATTTCGGCACGGTGCGCACATCTACCAGTTCCTGTATGCTCCAGGCATTGAGCAAGTCCAGGAACTGTTCGATGGTGCGCGTAGAATGACCGATGGTGAAGAGCGTTTTCATGGTCTCATATCTGCATGGCGGACACGATAAATCGGTCCCTACTGTTCCTGCACCTGCACCGAAACCGCGCCCTTGCCCAATACCTCCTCAAGTTTCGCATGTACATCAGGCGAATAGTGCATGGTATTATTGGAGGGTGTGAGCAACACCTGCCATTCTCCGTTGACGACCATGATGTCGTAGTGGTCACGGCCCGCACGGTCGCGCACACAGTTGTAGACATCCTGCACTTTCATAATATCATCGGAGACTGACTTTTCGTCGGAACCTGTTACCTGAATGGTAAGCCAGAGGTGGTACTGCTTGCGGTTCATCTCCTGCTCCATTGTTTCTGAAAGGAGTTGTTCGACACTATCACAGAGAATATTTGGCTCGTCGTTGCGTACCTGCACTTCGCCGCGAATAATTACTACGGCCTCTTCCACCAGTAGCTCGGATGTTTGCTCATAGAGTCTGGGGAAAACGGTCACGTTGATGGAACCGTACATATCTTCCAGCTTGATGACGCACATCGTATCGCCTTTTTTGGTGGTGATACGCCGCGCCTCGGTGATTGTCCCGCAGAGAGTGACCTTTTGTTTTGCCAGTTCCTCGGTGATGCGGCTGGTATCGTGCGTGACGCGATCCTTCATCACGTCTATCAGATAGGCCAGAGGGTGTTTGGAGATATAGAGGCCAATCAGTTCTTTCTCCCAGTTGAGCAACTGCTTACGCGAAATCTCCTCGATATCTGTCTTGAGCGCGAATTCAAAAGCGCTTTCCGTCTCCTCCATTTCGCCGAAGAGGCTCAGCAGACCGCGCTCCTGTGATGTGCGCTGGTTCTTGCCCCACTTCATTGCCGTCTCAACAGAGGCCAGCAAGTGATGGCGCTTGCCGAGCGAATCCATTGCGCCAACTTTAATCAGCGTCTCAATTGCGCCTTTGCTGACCTGTTTGGGATCAACCCTTGTGCAGAAGTCTGCCAGCGACTTGAACAGGCCACCTTCATTTCGCGCACGCACAATCTCGCCAATTGGGCCTTCACCAATGCCCTTAATGGCAAGCAGACCAAAACGCACGCCATCATTCTCGACGGTGAAGCCGCGACCGCTCTTATTGACATCGGGGCCAAAGACTTCGACGTTCATGCGTTTGCACTCGGCAATGGCATTGGCTATTTTCTTCGCGTCCGCAGCTTCGGTCGTCATCGTCGCCGCCATGAATTCAGCCGTGTAGTTCGCCTTGAGGTAGGCGGTGTAGAAGGCTACCACAGCATAGCTGGCGGCGTGCGCCTTGTTGAAGCCGTAGCCGCCGAAGGGGAGAACCAGCGTAAAGAGTTGTTCCGCTACCTCGCGCTTGACGCCATTTTTGACGCAGCCCTCGACAAAATTGGTTTTGTAGCCCTCGACCTCATCCATCTTCTTTTTGCTGAGAGCCTTGCGGAACTTGTTGGCCTTGCCCCATGAGAAATCGGCCAGCCCGACGACGATAAACAACACCTGATCCTGGTACACAATAACGCCGTAGGATTCGGCCAGCCACTCTTCAAGGCGCGGGTCAAGATACTGCACCTTCTTTCTGCCGTGTTTGGCATCAATGAATTCGGGAATACTATCCATCGGGCCGGGTCGGTAGAGTGCGATCATCGCCATCACGTCCTCGACACAGGTGGGCTTGAGTTGCTTGATGTACTCCGTCATTTTCGCACCCTCAAGCTGGAAGACACCTGTCGTTTCGCCGCTTGCCAGCAGATCAAACGCCTTTCGCCGTTTCTCGTTCTGCACATCGTCACCGGGAACCGGATCGAGCGGCACCTTTTCCAGCACAATATCCTCGCCCCGCGATTCCTTGATAAATTTGACCGCGTTATCGAGAATAGTCAGGTTGGAGAGGCCGAGGAAGTCAAATTTGATCAGGCCAAGTTCCTCAAGGTGCATCTGCTCGTACTGCGTGATAATGCCTTTGTTCCTGTCTTTTGTATCGCGCAATTGCAATGGCACAAAATGATCCAGGGGTTCGTTGGCAACGATCACACCGGCGGCATGGACGCCAGTAGTACGCACGGAACCTTCCAACTTCAGCGCCTGGTCAATCAGTTCCTGCGCCTCTTTGCTCTCTTTATATAGTTCGCCCAGTTCCCGCACGCTATCAAGCGAGCCTTGCAGCGTCACCTTTGGGCCGGTGGGAATGAGGCGGGTGATGCGGTCGCCGATATCCTGTCGGCCCATAACACGCGCCACGTCCTTTACCGATGCTTTCGCCGCCATTGTGTTGAACGTGACCATCTGGCCCACGCAATCCTTGCCGTACTTGTTGGCGACATACTCAATCACTTCCTCACGGCGGTCGTCGGGGAAGTCCATGTCAATATCGGGCATATCGGCGCGTTCGGTATTGAAGAAGCGTTCAAAAGGCAGTTGATAACGAATCGGGTCAACGTTGGTAATGCCCAGTGTGTAGGCCATCAGGCTGCCGGCGGCAGAGCCACGGGCGGAGCAGCGAATGCCGTGCGAGCGAGCATAGTTCACGAAATCCCACTCGATGAGGAAATATGGCACAAAGCCCTTGTCAGCGATCATGTCAATTTCGTAGTCAAGTTGCTTGCGAATGCCATCGGTCATCTCGCCAAAACGCTCCTTGACGCCCTCGTCACAGAGAGCCTTGAGATAGTCCTTCTGCGAGGTGTATACCGGCGGTATGTCGAAATTGGGCAATTGCGCTTTGTATGCGAGTGGGTCAACATTGCACTGCTCGGCGATGCGGACGGTGTTGAGCAGCGCGTCTTGCAAATCTGGGAAGAGGCGTGCCATCTCCTCTGGACTCTTGAGATAGTATTCATGGCTATCGAATTTCATGCGTTTGGGCGTGTCAAGCTGCTTGCCTGTCTGCACACAGAGCAGCACGTCGTGTGAGGCGGAATCGTGTGCGTCCACGTAGTGCAGGTCGTTGGTGACAACCATCGGTATCTGCAAGTCGCGGTGCATGCGGTAGAGTAACTGGTTCAGTTGTCCCTGCGGCGAAGGCTGCCCTTCGTCGAAAATACCGTGATGCTCCTGAATCTCCAGATAGAAATGCTCCGACCCGAAGACATCCTGATACCAGCGTGCGGTTTTGTACGCCTGCTCCTCCTGCTCTTTGAGCAGCATCTTGGGAATCTCGCCGGAGAGGCAGGTCGAAGTGACGAAGAGGCCCTCAGAATATTTTTCCAACACTTTTTTGTCAATGCGCGGACGCAGGTGATAGCCCTCTATGTTGGCGATGGTGGTCAATTTGAGCAGGTTATAGTAGCCAATATTGTTCTTCGCCAGCAGCAAAAGGTGGTGATAGTCATCGCTGAAGCGTTTGGAGTGGTCGTGCATATCTTCAGTCAAATAGGCTTCGATGCCGATAATGGGGTTAATGCCGCCCGCCTTGCAGGCTTTATAAAATTCGATGGCCCCGTACATCGCGCCGTGATCGGTAATTGCCAGGTGGCTCATCCCCAGAGCTTTTGCCTGTTGTACCAGCTTTTTCGTGCGGCTAAAGCCATCCAACAGCGAATATTCGGTGTGGACGTGCAAGTGGGCAAAATCAGTAGCCATAGTCTGTTCTCCAATCCCAAAGAGTCCTACCTAAAATAATATGAACTAATATTCTATTTGTCAAGCAGGCGGTGATATAGAAAGATATCTGCTCTGTTACGACGATTCTGTACTAAGCAACGATACTCAGAGCTATTTTAGGGGGACTTTCGGGCAAAGATGAAAAAATGGAAATATTGTCAGGCCCTCTTATATTTATAAGGAGAGGCAAAGCCCTTCGAGCAAGGAACGGCCATACGATTGTCCTGGGAGACCGGATACCAGGTCCGCCGGGAAGAAAAGAAGAGGAAATCCATGATGCAAGACGCAACGAACACAAATCAGACAACCGGGATGGTGGTAGAAACCGCCCTGAACGGGCAGATGCTGCTGGAGAGTCCCCTGTTGAACAAAGGGAGCGCGTTTCCAGAGGAGGAGCGAGCAGAGTTCAATTTGTTGGGTCTCTTACCCCCGCATATCGCCAGTATGGAAGACCAGCTTGCCCGTACCTATGAAAATTACAAAGCTAAAGAAAGCGATCTGGAACGCTACATATACCTGGCGTCCCTGCATGATCGCAACGAAACCCTCTTTTTCCGCCTGGTCTCTGAACATATCGAGGAGATGACGCCCACCGTCTATACGCCCACGGTCGGGCTGGCTTGCCAGTACTACAGTCATATTTATCGTCGCCCACGCGGACTCTACGTGGCCTATCCCTATCGGGATCAGATTGAGACCGTGCTACGCAATTCCCCCCTCTCGGAGGTGCGGGTGATTGTGGTTACAGACGGGGAGCGTATCCTGGGTCTGGGAGACCTGGGAACTGGCGGTATGGAGATTCCGGTCGGCAAACTCGCACTCTATACCCTGTGTGCGGGGATTCATCCAGCCACAACACTGCCCATCATACTGGACGTGGGAACCAATAACGCGGAATTGCTCCACGATCCCCTCTACATGGGCTGGCACCAGCAGCGCATACGCGGCCAGGAGTATGACGCTTTTATTGATGCCTTCGTGCAGGCGGTCAAGCGAGTTTTCCCGCAAGCACTGCTCCAGTGGGAAGATTTTTCTAAGGGCAATGCACGTCGTTTGCTCGACCACTACCGCGATCAACTCTGCACATTTAACGATGATATTCAGGGTACAGGAGCGGTAACGCTGGCAGGACTCCTGACAGCCGTCAAAGTCTTGCAAGAACCGCTAAGCAAGCAGAGAATCGTCATGCTGGGAGCAGGTTCTTCGGCTATTGGTATTGCGGAGCAACTGGCGAAAGTCATGGAAAGCGAAGGCGCTTCGCAAGAGGAGGCGAGAGCCTCGCTCTGGTTGCTCGATAGCCAGGGACTGGTGCAAACGGGACGCACGGATCTGGAAAAGGAAAAACAGCCCTTTGCTCAACCACAGGAGCGGATTGCTCAGTGGCAGTTGGCCCAACCTGGGAAGATCACGCTGCAAGATGTGGTAGCCAACGTACACCCGACTATACTGATTGGCACCTCAGCGCAGGCAGGGGCTTTTACGGAAGATATTGTGCGGGAAATGGCCCGGCATGTCGCACATCCCATCATCTTTCCGCTCTCCAACCCCACATCGAAGAGCGAAGCCCACCCGGCAGACATTATCGCCTGGACGCAAGGACAGGCTCTGGTAGCCACGGGCAGTCCCTTTGCGCCGGTGAAATATAGTGGACGGACAATTTCCATTGGACAATGCAACAACATGTTCATTTTTCCCGGTGTTGGTCTGGGAGTCATTGCTTCACAGGCTCGCTTCGTCAAAGATGAGATGTTTATCGCGGCAGCACGTGCCTTGAGCGAGTACTCACCGGCCAACGAAGACCCGGATGCCTCGTTATATCCGGCGGTCGAAGACGTACATGAAGTGGCACGCCGTGTGGCCTTCGCAGTGGGAAAAGCAGCCCAGCAGACAGGTGTCGCGGAACAATCTTCGGCGGAGGAGTTAGAGCGACGAATTAAAGCAACCATGTGGACGCCACAGTATCCTCGCTTAACGCGCAAAAGGCAATAACACTATCAGGTGAACATGCAGTGCAACCGGCTGAGCATGCATGCTCAGCCGGTTGCACTGCATGTTCACCTGATAAATTCCTTATTTCGCGAGCGCGACAAGGTCGGTTGCGAGGTTGGTGGCGTTGAAACTGCCCCAACCGGTAGCCATGTCATAGTTGTTGGTGACGGGATAGGCACCGCCGTTGATGCCAATTTCGTCGTTGTTCGATGGTGTACTGGAATTGTTGGGCGGCGTGATATCGTGGAAATCGCTGTGGTAGCGAGAACCACTGGCAATTTTGTAGAGAGCGGGGTTCAAGAAACCAACGTTCCCTTTGCCGTGCTGCGCTGCCTCCTGATTGGTGAGAGCGACCGTCGCCGCCCACATGGGAGCCGCTGCCGAGGTGCCGCCAACGGTAATCCAGCCGGGCGTGGTGGTACAATTTGAGCCGACGGTGCAGTAGACGGGATAGCCAGTCGCAGGATCGGCGTTCAACGAGACATCGGGCGTCTCGCGCATGCCGTTGGAGTACGAATTCTGCACGCTGGGGCCGCTTTGCCAGCTCGGCTGCTTCCAGAACTGGCTGATGCCACCGCCGCCCGCGCCGCCAAAGATGCCACTATTCCAGACATGCTCTGATGCATAACTGTT
>DATGJV010000832.1:0-4866 GCA_035295005.1 Ktedonobacteraceae bacterium
CCTCCACCTGCTGAACTTCCAATTGAGGAACAACTCATAGTGTACCAGCGAATTCGCGATGTCCTCGTGCAAGAAATCAAGATGGAATTATTGCTTCCTACCTTTCTCACTATGCTTCCTCAACATAAATGAAAAAGGGGATGGAATTGGGGATAACAGCAACATATCCTCATCAGGAGGTACCATATCAAGGGCGCGTTGCCGACATAACAATGATGGGAACCAACACTCCTCCTGCTTTCCGCAGGTATTTCATCTGAAAACCTGCTCTTCTGACGGTCGAGGCGGTGTCGCGATTCCAGTGGCAATTGCCGGCGAATCTGGTCGTGAAGGGAACTAACGCATCTTGCACGCGGGCAGCAATAGCGCCCTGCGCACGCACATGTTCTACCATGAGCAGCAATCCTCCTGGCTTCAAGACACGTTTGACCTCGTGCAAGCCACGCATTGGGTCGCCAACCGAGCAGAATACGAGCGTTGTCACCACACTATCAAAAGCCTCATCAGCGAAAGGGAGAGCTTCCGCCGGGGCTTGTGTCAGTTCGATAGGAACACGCGCCGCAGACAAACGTTCCCTTGCATAACGCAACATAGCAGCATCTGGCTCAACGGCTTCGACACGCTCAACTCGTTCGGGCTGATAGAACGAGAAGTTCAGTCCCGTTCCCGCTCCTATTTCCAGCACATGACCACTGGCCTGTTCAATAATCTCTTTCCGCAGCGGCTCCATAAAGCGGGCTTCTGAACTGCTACAGGCACATCGCTCGTACCATGCGGCAAAGCGCGGATGATGAATAGGTGATATTACGTCTTGTTGGCTAGTTGAACGTCGTTTCACAGGTGTTTACTCAGCTTTCTATTACAGCAATATCAGGAAGATATTTTCTATGAGCTATAGCATTTGTCATAGATGATACGTGGATAGCCATAAAATGTTGTAACCTGCCCCAAAAGAGCATTCGGCTAAATCATACCCGGTGTCTACGATCACCAATGCCTGGCATTCTCTTGAATTTCTTGCGTTACCCTTGACAAAGCGTCGTTATTCAATTACTATATTGAATAACAGATAAATAAACAGGAGAGATCATGGAATCGCAAGAGAAACGTATCTTTAAGAATCTGCTCTATGACCAATTTGCACGCATTGGCAAAGCTTTAGCAAGTCCTCGTAGGCTGGAACTGCTCGATGTACTGGCGCAGGGTGAACGCAGCGTGGAGGTGCTGGCCCAGGAAACAGGCATGTCTGTTGCGAATGCCTCGCAACACCTACAGGTGTTGCGAGGCGCTCAACTCGTAGAAACACGACGCGAGGGCGTGACCATTTATTACCGGTTGGCTTCGGATGAAGTGAGTACTTTATGGCTTTCCTTGCGCTCCGTTGGCGAAATGCACCTGGCAGAAGTGGATCGTGTGGTCGAGACCTTTTTGCGGAATCGAGCGCACCTGCAACCAGTCAGTGCGGACGAGCTACGCGAGCAATTGCATCGGGGACAAGTGATTCTATTGGACGTGCGACCCGTTGAGGAATACCGGGCCGCACATTTGCCCCAGGCTCGCTCTATTCCCATATCCGAACTCGAAACGCGCCTGGCAGAGGTACCGCGAGAGCAAGAGATTGTGGCCTATTGCCGGGGTCCCTATTGTGTGTTTGCCGACGAAGCTGTCACCATCTTACAGGCGCATGGCTATCAGGCACGGCGGTTAGAAGAAGGTGTTCCAGAGTGGCGCACACTTGGCTTTCCTATAGAAGCATGAAAGGATTTGAGGCGATGGAAATAATCACCGTTGAGAGGCTGCGCCGGTGGCTCGAAGAGGGTCGTCCGGTCACTATGCTGGATGTGCGCCCGGCAGCTGAACGGGCCGAGTGGTATATCCCTGGTAGCCTGCATATTGACGCCTATGCTGCTCTCCAGGCACATGACCCACATGCACTGGCACAGGTTGCACTTCCAGCCAATGCTCCTGTCGTGACAGTCTGTGCGGCTGGCAAGACCAGCCAGATAGCCGCCGAGCAACTGGCGGCACGAGGCATGCAGGTGTACTCCTTAGAAGGAGGAATGAAGGCATGGAGTCTAGCCTGGAATACGGCTGAGTTGGAGGTGCCACAGAGTAAGGCTCGTATCATACAGCTCCGACGCACGGGAAAAGGCTGCCTTTCGTACCTGATCGGGGCCGACAACGAGGCGTTCGTTATTGACGCTTCGCTTGAGCCACAGGTATATCTCGAACTGGCTGATGCACATGATTGGCAGATCACGAGGGTCTTTGACACCCATATTCATGCAGACCACCTTACCCGGTCCCGTCAGCTTGCGCAGATGAGCGGTGCTATGCTTTTTTTGCCCGCTCAAGAGCGAGTCTCCTTCCCGTTCACCGCGATTTATGACAGCAACACCTTTGATACGGGTGCAATGCAACTGACTGCCCTGCACACTCCCGGACATACGCCAGAAAGTACCTGTTATCTTCTCAACAACCAGATACTGTTTACAGGAGACACGCTTTTTCTGAACAGTGTTGGACGCCCCGATCTGAAGGCAGAGGCACAGGAAACGCAGATGCGAGCGACTGCGCTCTATTCCAGCCTCCACAGGTTGCTGGCGCTACCATTGGATACGCTTGTCCTTCCGGGGCATACCAGCGAGCCTGTCCCTTTTGATGGCGTTCCAATTGTCAGTCCGCTTGCCCGGATTGATGAACAGGTGGACGTTCTCCATGTACCACATAGCTCATTTATTGCGCATATCCTGGCACGTATACCGCCAACGCCGCCCAATTATGAGCGCATAGTGCGCCTCAATGAGCAGGGAATCTTCCCAGAAGATGATGTAACCAATCTTGAAGCAGGAGCCAATCGTTGTGCCATTGCCTGATACCCGGCTGGCAACCGACCATATGCCTCACAGCGCAATCCAGTTAGGGTTGCGTGCCAATCTTGCCCAGTTCGTGTTACTGGCGTCTATAACGTTTGGCGTTGGCCTTGTTGTCGGCGCTGAACGTGTGGTGGTGCCGGTACTTGCCAGACAAGATTTTGCCGTTGCCAGCTTTGTAGCGACACTGGCCTTTATCGTCAGCTTCGGTTTTGTCAAAGCCGCGTTAAATCTCATTGCCGGTCGGTTGGCGGACCAGTATGGGCGCAAACGTCTGCTCATTGTGGGCTGGCTGGTGGCATTCCCTATCCCATTTCTCATCATCTTCGCACCATCCTGGGGCTGGATTGTGGCAGCCAATCTCTTGCTGGGCGTCAATCAGGGGCTGGCCTGGACGATGACCGTGACCAGTAAAATTGATCTGGTCGGGCCGCGCAATCGGGGCTTCGCGTTAGGCATCAATGAGTTCTCTGGCTACGCGGGCGTCTCCGTAGGCGGTTTTCTCAGTGGTCTGCTTGGCGGCATTTATGGATTACGGGTGGCTCCCTTTCTGTTTGTCCTCGCCGTCATCCTCGTGATGACCGTTGCCTCACTGCTGGTACATGAGACATTACCTTACGCTCACCTTGAGACACAGGCCCGGCGTCCAACGCTGGAACAGGGCGAGAGCGCACCATCACATCCTCGACCACGCCTCGCCGCGATTTTCGCGCTGACCACCTGGGGAGATCGCAGCCTTGCCGCCGCTTCACAGGCCGGGTTGATTGAAAAATTCACCGATACGCTGGCCTGGGGGCTGTTTCCGCTTTACTTTGCCAGTCATGGCCTCTCACCAGTCAGTATTGGAGCGGTCGTGGGAACATATACCGGGACGTGGGCCATTCTGCAAATCTATACCGGCCATCTGACCGATCGGATCGGACGGAAATGGCCGATTGTTGGCGGAATGTGGCTGGCGGCACTGGGCATTGCGCTGGTCGCTGCAGGTAGTGCTTTGCTGTGGTGGCTCATAGGCGCATTGCTGATGGGCGTCGGCATGGCGTTGCTCTACCCCACCCTGCTGGCAGTCGTCAGCGATGTTGCAGCGCCGCAGTGGCGTGCGACCTCGCTGGGAGTCTACCGTCTCTGGCGCGATAGTGGTTATGCCTTTGGTGCGCTGGCAATCGGCGTCGTTGCCGATGTTTTCGGATTGCTGACAAGCTTCTGGTTTGCCGCCACGCTGATGGCTGTAAGTGGCCTCATTGTTGCCTTACTGATGTACGAAACGTTGCCCACACGCCGTACTGTTCACCCCGTATGGGAACAGGATGCACGTTTAGAGTAGTATTAACTCAGTCAGAAGTAATACTGCAAGTACGCTACGGCTGCTTCAAATTGAAGCAGCCGTAGCACGCCCCCATGTTCATACTAAATGAAAGAAAGTTGTCTATTGGCGCGATTCGCGTTGAGAGGCAACGAAGGATGCGTACCAGTGGCCGCTATCTTTGATGATGCGGCTCTGGGTGGGATAATCAACGTAAACAAGACCGAAACGTTTGCGGTAGCCCTCGGACCACTCAAAGTTGTCGAGAAAGGACCAGACAACGTAGCCTTTGACAGGTACACCCTGTCGTATGACCTGGGCAACGGTCTGGATGTGCCTCCGCAAGTAGTCTATGCGTTGCTGATCGTGGACATTGTGGGTGCCATCCCATTGATCGTCGAAGGCGGCACCACTTTCGGTGACAACCAGCGATTTTGGGGCATACTCAGTGTGAATACGTGTCAGGATGTTGGCGAGACCATCGGGGAATATCTCCCAGCCCATTTCTGTGTAGGACGCGCCGGGAATGCGTTCAACTGCTACGTAACCATCAGCAGCCACCTCGTGTTCCCTTAAAGATTCGGTACTCGCACGGCTCCGCACATGCATACGCGAGTAGTAGTTGACGCCGAGGAAGTCAATGGGAGTGGAGATAGTGGATAAATCGCCCTCTTGGATAGGAGGCGGCAT
>DATGJV010000833.1:0-2596 GCA_035295005.1 Ktedonobacteraceae bacterium
CCCAGATGACGCAGGAGCGCGGTGGTGTCCAGTGCCCATTGCTCGAGACTAAACGGGCGATCAATGTCGGCGGTGTGTCCATGTCCCTGCTGCTCAACTGCGATTATCCGCCGCGTCGAGGCAAGCTGCGGAAGCACCTTACCGAACGAGGTGCTGATGGTCGAGAGATTGCCGTGCAGCAACACCAGCGGCCGACCCTTGCCGTGTAGCTCGTAGTACATCTCCAGACCGTTCACGGGAACATAGCCACTCTCCACGGCAGAATCAGAATGATTCTGTGTTGTCATGTTTACTCATACCCTTTCTGCTATTCCTTGATGAACTGTGCTGGTGTCACTTCTTCTCTGAGACACTTCTGTTGGCGATGGAAAGCCATGCATTCACCACTTAGGATGAGTGTCCTGGGGCAGTATACAGAGCGATGCGATTGCCAGCCGGATCAGCAAAGACCGCGAACCACCCGTAAGGAAGCTCGGTTTTCGGCGTCAGCGTTTTCGCTCCCAGCGCTTCCGCGTGAGCCAGCGTGGCGTCAATATCGTCGGTGGAGACGTACAGCAACACCTCGCCAATCCTGGCACCTGTTCTCTCTCCCACCTCGACAAAAGCCCCTCCAGGGCCGCGTTGCGGCTGAAACATATGGTAGTTGCGGGTTGGATCAACCTCGATCTGCCAATCAAACAAATCTGCATAGAATGTGTCGGCGGTCGCTGGATCGAGTGCCGGGATTTCCACGTGACAAATTGGATGGTCTGACATCTTTTCCCCCTTCTAATGGTGGAGTGCTACTCCTTGACTGGCTGGTAGGTGAGAACCACGACGCCTGAAGCGAAGGATTTGCTCTCGACCAGTTTGAGTGCCTTCTTCTCGTTCCCCTCTGGGAAGAGACGCTTCCCTCTGCCCAGTACCACCGGAAAGACCATGAGGCGATATTCGTCAATGAGGTCTCGTTCGTGAAGTGTGTGGACCAGCTGGCCGCTGCCGAAAACCAGGATATCCTGACCGGTCTCCTGCTTCAGCCTGGGCAGTTCTTCCGTCAGATCACCCGTGATCAGCGTGGCATTCCAGGTCATTTCAGTGAGGGTCGTTGAAACAACATATTTGGGCAGACTGTTTATTCTCTCCCCATACGCTCCTGTTCCGGGCATCGTCGGCCACGCAGCAGCAAATCCTTGATAGGTCCGGCGGCCCAGCAGCAAGGCATCGGCCTGGAAGAGTTCCTCAAACTTAAACTGCTCCTGTTCGGCACTGCCAAACTGGAAGGTCCAACCGCCATGTTTGAACCCTTCAGCGCCGCCTGGATCTTCAATGACACCATCCAGGGTCACAAACTCGGAAACAATGACTTTTCTCATGGGGTTTGCCTCTCTTTCATACTCAATAGGCTGCTTGCGCGGCTCACTAGAAGCAACAGTCCAGGTTCTCAGCGATCCTTGTTGTGCGCCGGTTCGTTCCGTTCGAGTGAGAGCAACGTCAAGCTCAAACGACTCGTTGCATACTCATGCAAAGAGCTTCTCGTACTTCCGCCAGAAGCATACTCTGTTATTGGACTTGTGAAAATAGCCATTTTTAGTTATAATGAAGAGGCCATTAAGCATGGATCCCGATTGGTACAGAAGTTTTAAAGGGAAAGAGACGCATATGTCTAAACGGGCAACACCGCTCAAGAAGCCGGAGATCATGCTCGATCAGAACGCATCGGTGCCTCTGTACAGGCAACTGTACGAGAGGTTGCGCGGCTCTATTCTGGCAGGGCAACAAGAAGCTGGGACACGTCTCCCCTCGACACGTGTCTTAGCCAGTTCACTGGGAGTATCACGCACCACCACCGCGCTCGCCTATGAACTGTTGCAGCTGGAAGGCTATATCGAGAGCAGGGTGGGCGATGGCACGTGGGTGGCGCATCTGCAACCAGAGCAGCTGTTTCAGGGTAGCAGAAACGCGCAAGCTCTGGACGCAACTGTTACCGCGGAGACGCCGCCCGCCGTGTTTGCGCGGCGCGGCCAGGTACTCATAGACATGCCGTACCCTGAAAAATTCTATGGCGATCAGGCGAGTTGCGGAACGAGGCTGTTCCTCGTTGGTCAGCCAGATGTGACCTCCTTTCCTTATGAGACCTGGGCCAGGCTGCTGGCAAGACACGCTCGCCACTCACTGCAAGCCGTCTCATTTTACCAGTTTGTGCAAGGCTATCTCCCTCTGCGTCAGGCCATCGCCACGCACATTGGCATGACACGCGGCGTCCACTGCTCACCTGACCAGATCATTCTCACAACCGGAGCGCAGGGTGCCCTCGATCTGGTCGCACGTGTGTTGCTTGATGCAGGAGATCAGGCCTGGGTTGAAGACCCTGGGTATTCGGGAGCGCGGGGAGCATTGTTGGCCGCCGGAGCAAAACTCGTGGCGGTGCCAGTTGATGAGTGGGGCCTCGATGTTGAGGTCGGCCGACAGCTCTGTCCAGAGGCGCGACTGGCAATCGTCACTCCCTCGCATCAGTTCCCAACTGGAGTCACCATGAGCCTGAGCCGACGGCTGGCGTTGCTCGAATGGAGCAGAGAGGCACAGGCCTGGATCGTCGAGGACGACTATGATAGTGAGT
>DATGJV010000834.1:0-3713 GCA_035295005.1 Ktedonobacteraceae bacterium
AGTAGTCGGTCTGCACGCATAATGGACCTCCGTTGGAATAAGGGAGTCTATCGTAGCGTGTAGAGTATAGCATACTTTGGGGGAATTTTCCAGTGATTTTTCACCCACAAACGCTATTGCCCCCTGTGTTACACTATCTAAAATACACACCACTATCTACACGGAAGGGCGAGGAAGGACGAGTGGCATCTACACGTACCCCTTTTGAGAAATTGACGGCAATCCATCCTGAGCGGCGTATTACGCTGGAGACGGGCGCGACGCCGATTGCGACGCGGCTGATGGATTTATTTGTCCCGCTGGGCTTTGGGCAACGGGCGCTGGTCGTTGCACCACCGCAGGCTGGTAAGACGACGATTTTGCGGCAACTGGCGGCTGCTGTGATCAAAAACTACCCGGAATCGAGCCTCTTTTTGTGCCTGGTGGATGAGCGACCGGAAGAGGTCACGGAGTGGCGCACGGAGGTGCAAGGACCAGAGGTAAAGCTCTACGCTTCCAGTTTTGATCAGGCATCTTCACGGCATGGGCGCGTGGTGGAGCAGGCGCTGAACGACGCCAAACGACAGGTGGAACAGGGGAAAGACGTGGTGATTTTGCTCGACTCGCTAACACGCCTGGCTCGCGCACACAATCTTAATAGCGATATGTGGGCCGGGCCACGCAACCAGCGCGGCGGCTACGGCAGCCGTACTCTCTCAGGCGGCGTGGATGCGCGTGCATTGGAAGTGGGGCGGCGCGTGTTTGGCGCGGCCCGCACCATCGAGGAGGGCGGTAGCCTGACCATCGTTGCCAGTTGTCTCGTCGAGACGGGCAGTCGCCTGGATGAAGTGGTTTACGAAGAATTTAAGGGAACGGGCAACCTGGAGATTCGTCTCTCGCGAGAACTGGCCGACCGCCGTATTTTCCCTGCCGTGGATATCGCCGCATCAAGTACACGCCAGGAAGAACGTCTCCTGTCTCCCGAAGAATTGCGTGCGATGGCGATTTTGCGCCGCAAACTGGCAGACCTGCCGCGCCGCGAAATCACCGAGCAAGTCATTAACCTCTTTGAAAAAACATCCTCCAACGCTCGCCTTGTCGAAGCCGTTCTCAATAGTTAAGGGTCATATAAAATACAAAAACGGCTTGCCCGGCAAGCCGTTTTTGTATTTTATATGACCCTTAACCCCTACGCGACCGATGCTTTTTCCTGGAAGCGGAACAAGCGCAAGGCAATGATGTAACAGATGAGGCCATAGGCCAGCAGACCCAGCACATCCGGCACAATCGCGGCGAAATCTTTGCCGTAGAGCATGATGCCATTCAATCCTTCCATAGCCCAGGCGGTAACTCCCACTTTCGCGAATTGCTGCATCCACTGCGGCTCAAGGGCGAGCGGCCACCAGGAACCACCGATTGCCGATGTAACCAGCACGACCAGCGTCACAATTGGGCTGAGTTGGCGGCGCGTCTTGACCACCGAGACGAGCAGGATACCCAGACCGGTGGTGGCAAAGCTTGCCATTATCAGCAGCAGAATGACTGCCGGCCAACTGCCTATCGTCAGGTGGAATACGAAGTAGCCAATGAGAAAAAGTACCAGCAATTGCACCAGCGTGAGCAGAAATTGTGCCAGCAGCTTGCCACCTAGCAGCGCGTATTTTTGAATAGGAGCGATGAGCAGACGGCGGAATGTGCCATCTTCTTTTTCCTGCAAAATGGTGCCGGCAGCCGCTTGCAGACCGAAAAGTGCGAACATGATAGCATATCCAGGGACTACAAGGTCGAACGTATTGAATTTCGCCGGTGCTGATCCCGCCGACAAAGCCTCAACTTGCGCCGTCCCGGTCGCGTTTGAACTGGCCTGACCCACGATACGGGCGATGGTCGCGGGATCAATCGTACTCTGTGCGCAATGGTTCCCCGGCTGGTGACAGATGCTCTCCACCTGATTTACTGCCGCGCTACCCGCGTACTGTGATGTGACAAGCTGATTTGTCACGCTCGTCACAATACTCTGTGATATGGCTATACCGGGGTCATTACTGCCGGGCAACGAATAAAACTGGACGAGATTCTGAGTTGACCCACCATTGCTTGAGGCCGCAATGAGTTTCTCGGTTGTTCCAGACGGAATGACCACGCCCGCGCTAACATTGTTGTTCGAATTGCCAACGATTTGCTTCACCTGTGCGGGGTCGCTATACTGCTTCACGGTAATTTTGAGCTGGCTATTGTTGATGCTCAATGCGCTCAAAATAGCCTTGCCAACGTAACCACTATCATGATTACTGACGGCGACCGTCACATCAATTTGACTGGAGCCGCTATTGAAGAGGCCGCCGAAGGCCGCACCAACGGTCAGAATGAGGATCAACGGCACAATCAATAAAAGGATGAACGAATTTCTATCTTTGAGAGTCTCTAACAGGTCTTTTTTGGCGATATACCAGACTGTTTTCATGTTCTGTATGCTCCTTACATGGTTTGTTTCTTCATTTTCCGTAGGGGCCGATTGATCGCGCCCACCGCCGATTTATCGGCAAATGTCCTAAAAGCCGATAAATCGGCGGTGGGCGCGATCAATCGGCCCCTACGGTGAATTCATATGCATCACAATTCGTCAATGTGCGTAATAACACCCTAGTCGCGCAGGGTTTTTCCGGTGAGTTGAATGAATAGTTCCTGTAGTCCGTGCGGACGGGCTACTTCACGATTCTGGTCGCGCAGGGCCAGGAGTTGCTCCAGCGTACCCATTGCGATAATATGGCCTTCGTCCATGATGGCGATGTGACTACACATGCGCTCAGCCTCTTCCATGTAGTGCGTGGTGTAAAGGATGGTGGTGCCGTTGTCACGCAATTTCTCGATGGTGTCGAAGATGTGTTCGCGGGACTGGGGGTCAACGCCAACGGTTGGCTCGTCCATCATCAGAAAGACGGGATTATGCATCATGGCGACCGCCATATTGATGCGGCGCTGCATACCGCCGGAAAACGTCTTGATGGCATCCTTACGCCGATCATAGAGACCCACAAAGTGGAGAACCTCGTCTGCTCGCTCTTTGCGCTCTTTGCGCGGAATATTGTAGATTTCGCCGAAAAACTCAAGATTTTCAGCCGCCGTCAGGTCTTTATACAATGCGATCTCTTGCGGCACAACGCCGATAATGCTTTTCACCGCTCGCGGCTTTTTAGTGACGGACAATCCGTTGATGATGGTATCGCCGGAGGTGGGTTGCAGGTAGCCGCACATCATATTGATGGTGGTGCTTTTGCCCGCGCCATTTGGCCCCAGCAGACCGAAGATTTCGCCCTTCGCGATAGTGAAAGAGACTCCCCGCACCGCCTCAATTTTGCCAAAAGTTTTATGGAGGTCCCGTACCTCGATCTCGACCGGACGCCCGTCTTTGGGAAAATGAATCGGCCCCGATTTCGTACTGTTTATAAAGGCTTCTTGCACGATAATAACTCCTTATATTAATTTCCGTATCCCATAGTTTTATCTGGACGCTGGCTTTACGTCCCTATCAGTAGTGTACAAGAATACGTATGAGATTGGGAAGTAACGAAAGATAGATATGCACTATGACTAAGGTAATGCTGACTGTTCGGCGCGAAGCGCCGTGTATGATATACTACAGCTAGTAATGGTTAGAAAAGAGATAATGGAAGGGGAAGCAGGATATGCGCTGCCCTTATTGTAACGGAGTAAATAACGACCGCTCGGTCTAC
>DATGJV010000835.1:0-4229 GCA_035295005.1 Ktedonobacteraceae bacterium
GGCACAGATGGGAGGCTACGAGGCTGCTGAGCAAGCTCACACTGCTCTCGAACACTTTTATGATGCTATTGCCGCGCTCATTGGCTGTTCCCGCGACGAAGTCGCCTTTATTGAAAATGCCACTCGCGCCTGGGATATGGCCTTCTACTCTATCCCTTTCCAACCCGGCGACCGCATCCTGACTGCTATGGCGGAATATGCCAGCAACTATATCGCTTTCCTACAAATCGCCCAGAAAACCGGTGCGGTAATTGAAGTTATTCCTAACGATGTACATGGACAAGTCTCCGTCGAAGCTTTGCGCAAAATTCTTGATAGCAGCGACAACAAAAAGAACCCGGTTAAACTTATCGCTATTACTCATGTTCCAACTAACGGCGGGCTCGTCAATCCGGTTGCTGAAATTGGCAAAGTGGCACGCGAACACAATATCCTCTATCTCGTTGATGCTTGCCAATCAGTGGGGCAAATGCCCATCAATGTTGATACAATTGGCTGTGACATGCTCTCAGCAACAGGACGCAAATATCTGCGCGGGCTACGTGGCACAGGTTTCTTATATGTACGCCAGAGCATTCTCGAACAACTTCAGCCACCATTTCTCGATCTCCACGCGGCACAATGGATCACGAAGGATAGCTACGAGATGCTACCCAATGCTCGGCGCTTCGAGACATGGGAGTCAAACGTCGCTGGCAAAATTGGCCTCGGTACAGCCATTGACTATGCCCTGCAATGGGATATGCAAACCATCTGGCGACGCATCAAGAACCTCGCCTACTCCTTACGCACACAACTCAGCCCACTCCCCGGCGTCATTGTACGCGACAGAGGCGTTACTCAGTGTGGCATCGTTACTTTCACCATCGAAGACAAAACTCCCGAAGAAATCCAAAAAGCTCTCAAACAGCAGCATATCAACGTCTCAGTTTCCACTAAAAGCTCTACCCTGCTCGATATGGAAACTCGTGGCCTGGAAAATCTTATCCGTGCCTCAATTCATTACTACAACAGCGAAGATGAGATCGAGCGATTTTGCCGGGCAGTGGAAGGGCTATTGTAAATGTATGAAGGACCCAGGACACCCTGTCCTATTTCCTTGACAGACCAACGCCATAGCCCTACAATCGGTCTACCATACCATCATTTTATGGATGAAACATAACGTGGCTGGAGATAACCCATGAACCCGGTTGAAACCTACATTCGTACTTTGTTGAACATACACCAGACAGGTGAAGCCTCAAAGGAAACATCGTACTACAGTGCATTGTCAAACTTGCTGAACGAAATTGGCAAAACCCTGAAACCTGTGGTTCATTGCGTCATCAACCCCAAAAACCGTGGAGCGGGTATACCTGATGGTGGCCTCTACACGCTCGAACAGAAGGTTACGGAAGCGGAGACAGCAACGACGCGCATACCGGCACGCGGCGCTATCGAGATCAAAAGTACGGCTGAAGATGTTGAACAAATCGCCGCAAGCGAGCAGGTATTGCGTTACCTTAAACGCTACGGACAGGTATTAGTAACCAACTACCGCGACTTTATCCTCGTCGGGCAAAATGACGGAGGCCAGCCAGTTCACCTGGAAAGCTATCATCTCGCGGAAAGTGAAAACACCTTCTGGAAAGCCGCCGCGCATCCACATGTCATGGCAGAGATACACGGTGAGCGGTTAATGGAATATCTCAAACGGGTCATGCTGCGTCCCGCACCCCTGGCAACCCCCGAAGATGTCGCGTGGTTGCTGGCCTCCTACGCACGCGACGCTAAAGCTCGCATCGAACACAGCAATCTGGCTGCGCTAACAGCGATTCGCGCAGATTTGGAAGGAGCATTGGGCGTCAAATTCGAGGGGCAAAAAGGCGAACGTTTTTTTCGCTCCACGCTGGTACAGACGCTGTTTTATGGCGTCTTCTCTGCCTGGGTTCTCTGGTGCAAACAGCAGGGAATATCCAGTTCATCCCGGCAATTTGATTGGCGCGTAGCCGACTGGTTTCTCCACGTCCCCATGATCAAAGCTCTTTTTGAGCAGGTCGCTACACCCAGCAAGCTTGGCCCCTTGAAGATTGTCGAGGTGTTGAACTGGGCTGGTGAGGCGCTCAATCGCGTCGATCAAACGGCATTCTTCGCTCGTTTTGAGGAAGATTACGCTGTCCAATATTTCTACGAACCCTTCCTGCAAGCCTTTGACCCCGAATTACGACGCGAACTGGGTATCTGGTATACACCACCGGAGATTGTGCGCTACATGGTTGAGCGCGTGGATACCGCACTGCGCGAAGAATTGGACATCGAAGATGGGCTGGCTGACCCGCGAGTCTACGTTCTCGACCCTTGCTGTGGCACGGGGGCATATCTTGTTGAGGTGTTAAAACGCATCGCGACGACGCTGCACGAAAAAGGCGAAGATGCATTAGGCGGCCATGAAGTAAAAAAGGCCGCGTCAACGCGAGTCTTCGGTTTCGAGCTACTACCCGCGCCATTTGTTGTGGCACACCTGCAACTCGGCCTGTTACTGCAAAACCTCGGCGTACCCCTTGCTCATGAAAAAAATGAGCGCGTTGGCGTCTATCTCACCAATTCGCTTACCAGCTGGGAACTGCCAGGCACAAACTCAAATCAAGCGGTACAAATGCGCTTTGCCATCCCAGAATTTCAGGAAGAGCGCGACGCCGCCGAACAGATCAAGCAAAAAGTGCCGATTCTCGTCGTGCTGGGCAATCCGCCCTACAATGCCTTTGCCGGTGTCAGTCCGGCAGAAGAGCAAGGGTTGGTCGAACCCTATAAAACTGGCCTCGTTTCGACGTGGGGCATTCGTAAGTTCAATCTCGACGACCTCTACGTGCGTTTCTTCCGCCTCGCGGAACACCGTATCGCCGAGAAGACAGGTCAGGGCATTGTTTGCTACATCTCCAACTTCTCCTACCTGAGCGACCCATCCTACGTCGTCATGCGCCAACGCTTCCTGCATGAATTTGATGCGCTCTGGTTTGATTGCCTGAACGGGGATAGCCGCGAAACCGGCAAGCTTACACCCGAAGGCAAACCCGACCCCAGCGTCTTCTCGACTGAATACAACCGCGAAGGCATCCGCGTCGGCACCACCATTGGTCTCCTGGTGCGCAAAGCGCGACGCCCACAGGTACCGCTCGTGCGTTTCCGCCAGTTCTGGGGCATCACCAAACGCGCCGAATTGCTCCACAGTCTTGAGGCGAGCGATTTTGCCGCGCAGTATGAGCAGACGACACCCAACCTGAGTAATCGCTACACGTTTCGCCCATCACACGTGAGTGAAGAGTACCTGCAATGGCCTCGATTGATCGAATTGAGTCTGGTCGCACCCTATAATGGCCCCATTGAACGCCGGGCGCTGGCTCTCATATCTACAGATAGGGCAACACTGGCCGCTCGCATACGCTCATACTTTGATGCTGCTATTCCAGACGAAACCATCAGGAATCTCTACCCTTCATTGATGATGACAGGGAACCGCATTGTTGGAACTGAAGCAAGAAAGAAAATACTGAGCGAATTTCACTATGATGAGAGCCGTATCGTGCGCTATCCATTTAAGCCTTTTGACGTTCGCTGGTGCTATCTGGAAAACCTGCGCCCATTGTTTAGCGAACCCAGTCCACAACTACTACGCCAACGATTCCCAAATAACGCCTTTTTCATTACCCGCGATACCGCCGACAAAGATATTGAAGGGCCGCCATTTCTCTTTTCGCGACTGGTCTGCGATTACGACTGCCTCTCTGGACATGCCCGGCATATACCCTTGCTCGTCACTGCCGAGCAAAAGCCGCAAAAATATGTGCGGCGCAAGGGGCTATTCAAAGAGGAAGAGGCTCCCTATATCACAACAAAGGCTAATCTTTCTGAAAAGGCAAGGAACTACTTACGTACACTCGATATTACCGATTTCGATAGTGATATCGAAAGAGCCAGTCTACTATGGATGCATGCGCTAGCCATTGGTTATGCTCCGACATATCTCTCTGAAAACGCGGACGGCATTCGTCAGGATTGGCCGCGTATTCCATTGCCCGCTACACAATCGTCTCTCATAGCCTCCGTCGCTTCAGGAAAACAGGTTGCGGCATTGCTCGATATGGAGAACGCAGTTGCAGGAGTGACAACAGGCAAAATTCGCCCGGAACTACGCCAGTTAGCTGCTCCCGCTCGCGTCGGTAGTGGCATACTCAATCCCAACGCGGGAG
>DATGJV010000836.1:0-3605 GCA_035295005.1 Ktedonobacteraceae bacterium
TTCTTTTAGCGCGTCTAGTTCGGCAGCAGGAAGAGCAATGCCATTCTGCCGACTCCGGGTATCTCCTGGCACTTTTAGTCCCTTTTTCCTTTTATCCCTGTGGAATGTGTAGAGCAAACAGTCATTGACCGTCTATCGCAAGCGTGATTTCATCCCCGACATGGAGTGTGCGCTGGGCCATCCCTTTTTGATACACCTTCACAGTTTGCTGCCCCATGACCTGCCAGCGACTGGCTGCTGCATCTACACGCACAAGGGCAGTGTTTTCGTCTATACCAACGGCGATAATCCCATCGGGCAACGTTGAGAGCAATTCCTGAAAGACAACCTCGTCTATGAAGTTCGCCATGCGGTCAAAGTGCGGAAATACGACGACATTCGGCACGACCGCGAGCGAGGGTGTCCAGGCAAGTTTACCGCCCATCATCATCTGGCGCAATGCAATGGTATACGCGCTGAGAGCCATTGCCCCTGCGCTGCACCCGGCCAGGATAGCACCGCGTTTATGCGCCGCCAGCATAATTTCTAAGGCGGGTGAATCGCGCAACGTCTCAATAGTGTGTTGGGGATTGCCACCGGACATATAAAAGAAATTCACATCGCGCAACAATTCCAACTGCTGCGGGTCGGTCGCACTCTGGCGATCAATGATAGATGTTGCGCGGATATCTTTTACGCCCAACTGCTGAAAATGTGATAGCCCCAGGTCATTCCAGTAGGTTGGGCCGCCATCTTCTAGCCCGCTCGCAGTTGGCAGCAAGGCCACGGTTATATTGCTGGCTCCACCGAGTGTTTCCAGCAAGTAGGCATCGGTATCGTTCATTACGTCGAGATATTCACCCGACCCCACGAGCGCGATTGCGCCGGGGGCCGGTCGAGATTGTGCCATGCAGGTACTCCTCTTTGGGGTCAGGGTACCCGCAAGGGGATACCCCTACTATAGACGAGCGATCCCGTCTATAGTAGGGGTATCCCCTTGCGGGTACCCTGGCTTCTTTATCAGACTCCTTGAATATAACGCAAAAGGTCGGCCAGCGTAAATGTTCCTGGCTCTTTTCCTGCCACGGTTGGCTGCCACTCGGTCTCCGCTTGCATATAGGATGTAGGGTCACTGGCAATCAGCCCCAGCAGAACCTCGGCGACGATGCGCCCTCCGACCTCGCCCAATTGCTCACCATTATAGCGCACTTCGGCCTCCTTGAGGATATAATACCAGAGCGGAGTCTCGCCCCGCCAGCCATCTACTGCCAGCCCAAGCTCTTCTTTCGTCAGTGGTTCCACGCCCATCACCCTTGCCACAGCCTCGCCCGCGGGTAAATCGAGGGCGCGGCCTCGTTCAAGATCACGATATGCCAGCGAATGTTCTTCCGGTATCGTGGTGCTACCTACTACTGATGTTGGCAAGTTAATCAGCGCGTGCGCTAATCGTGTATCAATACGCTTGCTTGCCTGTGGGGGATGTTGTTCATCCAGATTGAAGAAATAGGCCCAATCTATCACGCGGTCATGCGGCACAGGGCAGGTACCGGCACATTCTGGGAACACCTGCCCCGTGGCACCACTGCCGTTGAGCGTATACATCGTCCGAATCTGGCTATGCCCGAAGCGGTAGGCAGCATCGGCGAACTCAACCGGAATGAATGGCCCATCATCAAAGCTATAGAATCGCAGTCCGTTGTCCAGAAGCTCCTGTACCAGAGCTTCGCCAACACTTAATGGCAGAAATTCATGCACAACAATCCATTGATAATGCCAGCGCACCAGGCGTTGCGCTTCGCGAAAAACATCGGCGGCAGCCACACCTTGCCTTCTCAAATCATCAACAATGCGATTGTGGAATTTGAGAAAAGCCAGGTGCAATTGCGAGATAATGAGATGCACATCGTCTCGCGGATCCCCTATCAACGCCCGCCCCTGCTGATTGCGCGGCAAATCGTCGGGCTGCCCAATATCGTTGATGCCGATCAGAAATGTATCGGGATCATTCATATCGTACAGAAACGGTTCTCCACCGGGGCCTGCGCTATAGAGCGATTCCAGGTCAAGGCGCGGCGTGCGAAAATTGCGCAATTCGTTGTAACGCGCATGGTGGGCAAGCAGACTGCGGTCGGCAGTAATATCGTGTGCGATAAATTGACCGAAAACCGCGAAACCGGCGGGTATACGCGGGTTGTCAGAGTTATCAAAATGAGTACTCTCTACTCCTGAAATGGCTTCAACATCCATGAGGGACCCGGAACGTCCCAGCAGCAATATTTCGTTCTCGTCGGCCACAGGAGGCGGAAGATCGGGAAACATTCGGCCATATTTGCTATCGTTCCCGCTCGATAGCTCGCTTTTCAAATGGGGTGCAATAATGCAGCTATGGGTTGCCAGGTTATTCATTTTCATTCTCTCCGGCGCAACATGAGTTGCAAAGTTTCTACCAACAACATTGATATAGCAGTATAAACAGAGTCAAGCACCTTCTACACCGTTCATATCGCCAGTTTCTGAAGCCGCTATAATGGCCTGGGATACCTGTCAATCTCTACAGGGACGGACAATTCACATCTTATTCAAGGTAACGGATGTGTTGCGTCGTTCGCGGCCTGTTGCGCGACATTCAGGGGTTCGAGATTGACAACAATTGGCTCCTGCGAATTGCGCACGATGACCCACTGCGATGGAATGTCGGGCGAGGCATTGATCTCTTGATGCGGCACAAAGGGTGGAACATAGATGAAGTCGCCCGGTTCCACGTCCTCCTCGAACTCCATGTTATCGCCCCAGCGTATCTTGCCACGACCGGAAACGACGTAAATCACCGTCTCAATTTCGCCATGATGGTGTCTGCCGCTCGCGGTATTCGGCGCGACAATAGTCACACCGGCCCAGATGCCAACCGAACCTGCCAGTTCGCTGGAGACAGCGGCGACGCGCTGCATTCCCGGCGTCTGCGGCGTGTTGGCATCGAACTCGTGCGGTCTCACGACGCGCACGCCGATGGGTTGTTGCCCGGTTTCGCTATTGCTCACAGGTGTCCTCCTCATTTATTGCACTGGCGCACGACAAATAAATTCGACTTCGTTGCCGTCGGGGTCGTCAATGTACATGGTACGGCTGGCGAGGACGGGATGTTTGCCGTCGCGGGGCGCATAACCAGCCTGAATAAATGCGTTACGTTGCACGTCGAATTCCTCTTCGGGCAATTCCAGCGCCATGTGGTTAAGCTGGTAGCCGGACGGTTTCGCCTTGATCTCGTCCGACTTGGGGACAAGCACGATCATCTGTGGAATACCGGCGTTGCCCTCGCCGATTCTCAAGAAGACATTGGGCAAGGTTGGGGGTGATATCACCTCCAACCCCAGCAAGCCCTGATAAAACTGGAGCGCCCGTTGTTTATCGGCTGTCCAGAGAACAATTTCGGAGATACCGACAACATGTTTCATAGCATACAGTCTCCTTATCCATATACGGAGAGTTGATTTCCGGCTGGAACAGCAACCATTTGCTTCTATGCGTTGCGCATGGGTCTAAAATAGAGCAACCACTGGTATGGTACATGATAGTCAAACAGGAAGTCAAGGTATGATAATACCTGGTCAAACTTCAGAGAAGTGGTA
>DATGJV010000837.1:0-2958 GCA_035295005.1 Ktedonobacteraceae bacterium
AACGCTGCCGCTGGGACTGAAATATTCGATTTTGGCAACGATAGCCGGTTTAGCTTCACCGACGACGCGATGCAGACGTACCATCGGCGTCATAGTAGCCGTTTCCAGTATGTTGTCGGCAATCTGTGCGCGACGATTCCAGTTAACCATGTGATGTAGTCCTTCCTGTTACTCCTCAGTATTACCCGAGTCTTCTAACTCTTCAAACATCGTCAGTTGCGGCCCCTGTTTGAGCCGCTTATATATCTTTGTTATGCCTTTAATATCATTTGGTCGGATCCGACCAAATGATATTAAAGGCATTTTCCATCTTTATCAAGCACGAATAGCTCGTAACACTCTTTCGGGTGTGAGCGGTATCTGGCGAATACGAATGCCGAGAGCGTCGGCGACGGCGTTGGCGACGGCGGGGGCCATGCCATCTATAGGGATTTCGGCGATGGCTTTGGCTCCGAAAGGACCGAAGGGATCGCTGGTCTCCACGATATGGGTCTCCATCTGCGGCATATCGGGGGCGCTGAAAATGCGATAGTCGCTCAGGTTGGTGGTGAGCAATGCGCCGTTCTGGTCGTAGACCATCTCTTCACATACACCGTAACCGAGGGCCTGTGTTGCGCCGCCCTCGATCTGCCCCTCTGCCATGATGGGGTTGATGACACGCCCGGCATCCACAGCTGAAATGGCTTTGAGAACACGCACCACACCCGTCTCCGTATCTACCTCGACCTCGGCCCCCTGTGCCGCAAAGGGTGGGGGTGAATTATAGCTCATCCAGGAGGCGGTGGACATAATTTGCTGCTGGTTCTCGACGTGCAAGGAGTGCAGTGCGACCTGTGAGACGGTGACAGTTGAACCATTGGGCGCGGTGATAACGCGATCTTGAACGGTCAACGTCTCTGGATTGGCCTTTAACATGCGTCCTGCCACATCAAGTATCTGCATACGCACCTGTTCGGCGGCTTTTTTGGTTGCGCCGCCGCTGATATAGGTGGTAGAGGAGGCGTAGGCACCTGTATCAAAGGGCGTAAAATCGGTATCGGATGAGTGCATGATGATATCTTCCACGCGCACACCCAGTACTTCTGCGGCAATCTGAGCAAGCACAGTATCTGAGCCAGTGCCGATATCGGTTGCCCCCACCATGATGTTAAACGAGCCATCGTCGTTGAGTTTGATGCTGGCTCCGCCCATATCCAGGCCAGGGATGGCGGTTCCGTGCATGGCGAGGGAGACGCCAACGCCGCGCCGGAAACGGCCACTGCCGCCTTTGCCACGCTTCTCCTGCCAGTGCAACCTTTCTTCGACAATTTGCAGACACTGGGGCAGGCCACAACTTTCGATGATTTGAGCATAGCCTTCTTTGCCTTCGCCCAGTGCTTTCGCGAGCGGGTTTTCATCGCCCTCTTTGAGCCAGTTTTTGCGCCGGAATGTCAGTGCATCCATACCTAGCTGTTTCGCGATCTCGTCAATGTGGCTCTCCAGCGCGAAAAAGCCCTGTGGAACGCCATAGCCACGGAAGGCCCCCGCGGGCGGCAGGTTGGTGTAGACGACTTCCGCGACAAAACGGATATTTGGGCAGGGATAGATCGGCAACGTTTTTGAACCAGTGTTGCTCTGCACAGTCATTGAGTGTGTGCCATACGCGCCGGTATTGGCAAGCACGGTCATCTGATTGGCAACCATTGTGCCATCGCGCTTGACGCCCGTTTTCATACGCAAAATCTGTGGATGGCGCGAACGGCTGCTGCGGAATTCTTCAGCACGAGAAAGTTCCAACCGCACGGGACGATTGGTCGCAATTGTCAGCAGGGCGCAGATGTCTTCGATCAAGACTTCTTGTTTGACGCCAAAGCCACCACCGATACGCGGTTTGACGACGCGAATCTGGCGCGGAGGGAGACCAATAATGGGCGAGATGATGCGGCGAACATGATAGGGAACCTGTGTGCTGGTGCGCACCACAAGGCGGTCGTCTTCGTCCCAGTACGTGATAACGATATGGTTTTCAATAGGGGTCTGTTGCACTTGCGGCACGATGTATTCGCCTTCGACCACCAGATCAGATTCCGCGAAACCGCGCTCTACATCGCCGACTTCTGCTTCAAGGTACGCGGCAACATTGCGTGATGCATCGTGGATTCGATAGGACTCAGGTTCTGGATGAATGCGCGGCGCATCCGAATCCATTGCACGGCGTGGATCAAGGATGGCGGGCAGTACTTCGTACTTGACGTGGATCAGGTCAAGCGCCTGCTCGGCTATCTCCGGCGTCTCGGCGGCCACAGCGGCCACTCGGTCGCCGACGAAGCGCACCATGTAATCGAGGCAGTACTGGTCGTGCGGCCCCGGTTCGGGCCATGATTGACCGGCGGTCGTGTAGGGAATACGCGGTACATCTTTATAGGTCAGGACGGCATGTACACCCGGCAATGCTCTGGCCTCGGATGCATCTATGTCACGGATAACGGCATGCGCGTGGGGGCTGGTCAGCAGACGTGCATAGAGCATATCGCGCAACTCGATATCATCCACAAAAGCGGGTCTACCGGTGACAAGCTTGGCGGCGTCCACTTTGCGCTCTGGCTTGCCGACAATGCTGAGATTGGTTCTGGTCGAAGTCTCTACAAGCGTTGCAACGCCTCCATCTGCTCCATCATTTGACGCGGGGGTCAGTGGCGATTCGGGCGACGCGCCATGCTCGGCATGTTCTAAAGGAGAACGACCAGGGTCCCAGGGCTGAGCGTTTTTATCGCTGCCGGGTTTACTGATTGGCTCAACCGTTTCGCCTCGCAACAGGGCTGCCGCTCGCAAAATGGCCTGAACAGGTTTGACGTAGCCAGTGCAACGGCAAAGATTGCCAGAAATAGCCTCGCGTACCTCCACTTCGGTAGGATTTGGGTTCTGTTGCAGCAATGCATGAGCGGAAAGCACCATGCCGGGCGTGCAGAAGCCGCATTG
>DATGJV010000838.1:0-5676 GCA_035295005.1 Ktedonobacteraceae bacterium
TCGCTTCCGGCCTCTTTCACAAGCTGGACAAGGTGGGCATTGCGTTTGTTGCGTTCAAACGGCATGCAAGCCATACCTCCACTCAAGGTAATTCGCGTTCCATCCAACACATGGTGCGATGTCACGTTGCGCATCGCTGCCTCTATCGCCTTCAGGCCGTGAGGGTTGCTGACACGCACATCCATATCGCAATAGGCATAATCGGGGACAACGTTGGTACGCTCGCCGCCGCGAATGAGGCCAACGCTGAGCGTGGTGCCGGGGATGGTGCCGTTGAGCGCCTGCATTTTCTGCACCTGATAGGAAAGTTCAAGAATGGCATTGCGCCCACGCTGTGGTTCAACACCGGCATGGGCAGAAACGCCATGCACCTCGACGCGATACTGCCCCGACCCACGGCGCGACGAAACGACGGTATTGATCAGCCGTCCCGGCTCCAGTACAATTGCCGCGTCCGCTTCTTTTGCCAGTTCTTGAATGAGCGATTTACTGCTCGGCGAGCCGATCTCTTCGTCGCTGTTGCACACGAAGGTTACACGCTGGTAATGAGCCTCCTGTGCCGCCAGCAACAGGTGAAGACCATATATGCCTATAAGCACGCCCGATTTCATATCCAGCACGCCAGGGCCGGTCGCAATACGTTTGTGCTGCCTTTCGCCAATAGCGAAGGGACGTTTTGCCACCTCCCCTTCTGGAAACACCGTGTCAATGTGTCCAATAAGCAGAATACGCGCACCGTTGGACGAGTTGCCGGTATGCGTAGCAACGAGGTGATTGCCGTACTGCTGTTGCCTTTCAATGTGGGTAGCAAAACCGAAGTCTGCAAAACGTTCGCTCAGATAGTCGCCAACACGGTCAATGCCCTCCTTTGTATAGGTGCCGGAGTCTATATTCACGATTGTGCGCAGGTCGTCCAGATATTGCGGCATGACTTGCCCGGCCTGTGCTACAAATTGTTGCGTATTCATGATCGCTTCTGCCTTTCAAAGCTCTCAAAACTCTCAAAACTCAAATTGCCCCCAGCGTTTTGAATTGTGCGATTTCGTCATCTCTGTAACCCGCCTCGCGTAAAAGGTCGTCGGTATGCTCGCCCAGCGTTGGCGGTGCATAGCGTTGTACCTGCTCAACATCGGATATGCGGGGGAAACTTTGCAGCGTTTGCATGGTCTCCCCTGCGACGGTGGCACTGACAGTGACACCACGTGACTGCGCTTGCGGGTCGTCAATCGCCTCGTCAATGCTGTAGACGGGGCCGACACAGGCATCAATATCGGCAAGCTCGGCAACCCATTCATCGCGGGTCTTTGTCTTAAAGATGGCACGCAGCATCTCTATCGCCTGTTCGCGTTCACCTGGCCCAACAGGCAGATGAAACGGCAGCAATTCGAGATGTCCGATGCGGGTGCAGAAGGTATGCCAGAATTTGGGTTCCAACGCACCCAAAGTCACGTGCTTGCCGTCCCGCGTCTCGTAAATATTATAGCAGGGCAAACCTCCATCGAGCGTCGAGTGACCTGGTCGCGGCGCTTTGCCCGTATTCAAGTAAGTACTGGCAACCAGTGGTAACAGGGATAGCACGCCTTCGGTCATTGAAACATCTATCATCCGTCCCTCGCCCGTTTGCGCACGCCCCACTAAAGCGGTAAGTATACCGATGACGGCCATATAACTGCCACCGGCAAGGTCGCCCAGTTGCGTCGCGGGCATAGCAGGTTGACCATCCAGTCCACGATTGTAGTAGAGCAGACCGGCATAACCAGCATAATTCAAATCATGTCCCGCCCGCAGACGATAGGGTCCCTCTTGACCATAGCCACTGATGGCGCAATAAATCAGCCCGCGATTGACCTCTTTCAATTGTTCGTAACCCAGTCCCAACCGTTCCAGCACACCGGGGCGGAAGCTCTCTAAAATAACATCGGCTTGCTCGACCATACGCAGAAAGATAGCTCGCCCTGCCTCCGATTTGAGATTGAGCGTCATGCTGCGCTTATTGCGATTGGTGGCAAGAAAAATCTGTCCCATACCGCCCGCGCCGTGCGGAGGCATATAGCGACCATAGTCACCGCTCCCCGGCTCTTCAACTTTGATGACATCGGCCCCGAAATCCGCCATCATCTGCGAGGCGTAAGCCCCCGGCAAGAGGCGCGAAAGATCAAGAATACGTATACCACTTAGAGGCTGGCCCATGATGAGAGTCTCCTTTTCCTGTTGCCCAAACGGTTGATTGTAGTTGTAAGGGTAACAGGGACAGGTAGCTGTTGTCAATGTATCCAGCAGCGTGTAGGGAGGCCGATTTATCGGCCCGTCCTCGTGTGATACAATGCACACACATACTATAAAGGAGAAGAACATACATGCCAATTGCGATTGTTGTACATGGCGGTGCGGGCGACATTCCCCAGGAGCGGAGAGAAGCGGCGCATGCTGGTTGCCAGGCGGCAGCACAGATCGGCTGGCGCGTTTTACAGAATGGCGGGAGCGCACTCGACGCGGTTGAAGCAGCGGCACGTGCGCTTGAGGATAATCCCTTATTTAATGCCGGAACGGGCGCGTGTCTGAATAAGGATGGGCGCATCGAACTGGACGCGGGTATTATGGAGGGGCATACATTGCAAGTTGGGGCCATCGCCGGTATCGAGTGCGTCAAGAATCCCATTACGGTGGCACGCAGGGTACTGGAAAGCCCGCATGTGCTGCTGATTAGCGAGGGGGCTCAAGAGTTCGCGCAAGAGCAGGGGATTCCGCTTTGCGAGCCAGAGGATTTAATTACTGACTATCAATACCAGCAATGGCAAAGGCTGCTGGCCGAGGAGGAAGCGGAGCTAAAGGCAAATCAGGAGCCGCGCTTCCTCCGGCGCGAGTTTCGTACTGTCACTCAACCAACAGAGCAACATGGCACAATTGGCGCGGTGGCGATTGACAACGAGGGTAACCTCGCAGCCGCGACTTCTACAGGCGGCATCCACAACAAATATCATGGGCGCGTCGGCGACTCCCCTCTGGTGGGCTGCGGTTTTTATGCCGATGAGAACGCCGCCATTTCTTGCACCGGCTATGGCGAAGATTTTACCCGTTTGCTGATTGCCAAACGGGCCGCGGATTTCGTGGCTCGCGGCGATACTGCACGCACCGCCGCCGAAGCCGCTATCGCTTTCCTGGGCGCGAAAGCCAACGGCACCGGTGGTCTCATTGTGGTAGACCGTCTCGGCAATGTCGGCTTTGCCTGGAACAGCCAGCATATGTCATACGCCTACATCGTTGAAGGACAGGAAATACCAGCAGGATTGTAGAGGGCATAGGAAGTACAGACGAATATGAGAACATTGGGCGATGTACAACACGAGATAGATGCCCTGATCAAAGACGAATGGCACAGTAGCTACTGGTCGCCGCTTTCCAGCCTCGCTCGCCTGACGGAAGAGGTGGGCGAACTGGCTCGTGAGATCAATCATACTTATGGCGAGAAACCTAAAAAAGCGAACGAAGACGCGGGGAGTATCGCCAGCGAAATGGGCGATATCCTCTTTATCCTGGCCTCGCTCGCCAACTCTACCGGCGTTGACCTGGACGCGGCTTTTGCAGAGGTGATGGCAAAATACCAGCGCCGCGATGCACAACGCTGGCAATAGATTTCATAAGACAGACAAATAGCGGGTCATGCCAGTATTTTGCCGTGCAAAATACTGGCATGACCCGCTATTTGTCTGTCTTATTTTTATCCAGGGAAAAAGAGGTGACCGATGAAATAGCCGACGACGAAGAATAGTGCAAAGGCCACCAGTCCGAGGAGCAACCACAGCGCTATCACACGTGCCGCCGAGCGAGGTACCGTTTGCCCCATCGCACGATCCAGCGGCACACTCTGACGAGATGGGGCCAGATTTAACGAGATGTCGGCCATTGTTTGCGCGGCAGCATCCTGTTCCAGAGCAGATATGTCGGCGACACCGGCAACACCAGCACTCCCGCTTGAACGATATGCGGCAGAACCGCCAGCCGGTGTCGCTTTACGCGGAAGCGCGGCATTGATAAGATTCCCTGATGGCGCTGCGGAAACTGGTCCTGGTTGGGGAGTTTCGACCTGGGCCTGATAGTCGGTTGCATAGACTGAGACAGGAATAGCTGGCTCCAGCATGTCGCTGAGGTTTTGTAGCTCGGCGTAAAGTGTCTCGACATCTCCGATATGCTCAGGATACTGGCGAATAATCGTGCGAGCAACAACCTGGCACAACTCAGGCGGCACATTGCGCATGAAATATAATTGTCCATCGGCGGAAGGCTCTACCGACGTGGCACCGGCAGGACGCCCGGCGAGGAGTTGATAGAGGATCAGGCCAACAGCACGAGTATCATCGGCTTGCCGCCCTGCGCTTAGCAACCCCCACGGAAGTTCGGTATCAGCAAGCGGCGCACCCGCACCACCAAAGTTGCTCCAACGGGTGAAGTAGTGCAGATCGCCCGGCAATGCGAAATTGTTGAGGCGTACATACCCCCGGATATCACGCAAAATAGCACCCGGCGTCAGATCACCATGACAGACCCGGCGCGAGGAACCAGCCGCGTAAAGCAAGGCCCGGCACAGTTGGACGCCAAAGTCCGCCACTTCATATGCTTGCAATTGCATCTGCAAGATAGAGGCGAAATCACTGCCCTCGACAAACTCCTGCACCAGGTACAGTTTCTCAGGTTCTTCCAGCAGATCATAGAGGCTGATAATATTCGGGTGAGAAAATTGCGCAGTCTTCTGGACTGCCGCTTTATAGACAGGTATATGAGCCGCAGGCACTACCTTCACTGCGACGTTACGCTGCAGACGCTGGTCAACACCTTGATACACCGTACAAACTTGCCCTTGCCGAATAATACTTCGTAGCAGGTAGCGTCCCTGAATAATGCGGCCTATTTCCACAATGTGCCTCGTACTTTAGAATAATATAATTGCAATGCCTACGTCTCTTACATCTTACTGCTATACATCCTGTAGAGCCAGCGTGACTGCCCCTACAATATTCGCCTCGGAACCATATTTGCCCTGCACAATCCGCAGTGATTGGGTCGCAGCAGGTAAACAGAGCGCCTGAATACGAGTCTGAAGCGGCGCAATCAATAAATCGCCAGCTTGCGCCACCTGTCCACCCAGAATAATGATACTGGGATTAATTACATGAACGATATTCGCCAGGGCGATTCCCAGATATGTCTCTACTTCACGCACAATACCTTGCGCAACGCTATCACCTTCCGCCGCCAGCTGAAAAACTTGCACGGCGGTGATACGCTCCGCTCTTGCCCCTGTCACGCGGTGTAGCGCGGCTTCCGTCTCAGGATATTCGGCTGAGAGGCCGATCATTGTCCGTGAAATCGCCTGGGCCGATGCGATGGCCTCCAGATGCCCGAACTGGCCGCATGAGCATTTCGGGCCGCCCTCTTTGACCAGCACATGTCCAATTTCACCGGCGGTACAGGTCGTGCCGTGATAAATTCTGCCATTGACGATCAACCCGCCACCAATACCACGTCCCAATCCAATATAGAGTGCCACCCGTTCGCCGAGGCCGACCCCCGACTGTACTTCAGCCAGGGCAGCAGCGTTCGCGTTATTATCAATTATACAAGGGATATCAAGTTTCCGTTCCAGATAATCTTGAAGCGGAAAATCTTCCCACCCGTGCG
>DATGJV010000839.1:0-12978 GCA_035295005.1 Ktedonobacteraceae bacterium
CTCTGGGCCTTACGCCTCTACGTTGTCTTGATGATGTTCATCATCGCGTATCAAATCTGGACGGTGATACAATCGTAAGCTCCTCTTCCAGGAAACTTTACAAGAGCAGAGAGTAACAGTACGTTATGAAAATTGCAGCCATTTACGATATACATGGTAACCTGCCTGCTTTGGAGGCGGTGCTGAAGGAGATTGAGCAGGTTCACCCGGATTGCATCCTCGTTGGAGGAGATATTGTTTCAGGCCCGATGCCTGAGGAGACGCTGGAACGACTGCTTGCGATTGGGGACAAGGTGCATTTCATTCGGGGCAATGCGGACCGCGAAGTAGTCGCCGCATTTGACGGTATTCCGCTCGATCCAGGCTTACCCGAAGAGGTGCGAGAGTTGACCATCTGGGCCGCAAAACAACTGGATACTCGCCACCGGGATTTTCTTGCACAACTTCCAGAACAGGCGATCCTTCATGTTGACAGTCTGGGGGATGTGCTGTTCTGCCATGCTTCCCCACGGAACGACACAGAAATTTTCACAGTTGCCACACCCGAGGCGCGTTTGCGTACAATACTGGCCGGAGTAAAGCAGAACGTAGTCGTTTGTGGGCACACCCACATGCAATATATCCGTCGCATCGGCAACATAGATGTTGTGAACGCTGGTAGCGTTGGTATGCCTTACGGCGAACCCGGAGCGTACTGGCTCCTGCTCGGACCCGCAATTGTCCCACAACGAACGCTTTACGACCTGAATCAGGCAGGAGAGCATATTCGCGCCAGTGACTATCCCCAGGCCCAGGATTTCGCCGACAACAATGTCCTCAACCCACCGCCAGCTGCTGAAGTCATTGAGGTGTTTGAGCGCATGGCTGAAACAAAAAATTAGCGGTATTGCATCCTTGTGGTCACCCCGGTTGTGCTTGATTGACAGCCATGTGGAAGGTATACTGGACATGGACTCAGTTGAAAGACGAGGACTACTGATACTGACATTAACTGCTGACATCTGAACGAAAGGAAAGGACCATGGCAGAAAGCGTGTACAAGGTGATCGCACTGGTTGGAACCAGCAACGAGTCGTGGGAGAAGGCGGCTGCAGCCGCCATAGAGAAAGCTTCACAGACCTTGCGGGACATTCGCGTCGCCCGCATTGTCGAGCAAGACATCCACATCGAGTCCGGCAAATCTCTTACCTACCGTGTGAAGATGGAAGTTTCGTTCAAGTACGAGGGCGGCGCATAAAAAGAGAACATTAGACGACTGTTTGCAGTTCCTCTGGCAAAGAAGGTCAAGCCGTTCTCACATACTGCAACTTGAGCAAGTTACAGTATGTGAGAATGAACAGGGTAGCTATTTTTTGAGAGTATACCTCACCGGCTTTGAGTACTCTAATCACTCTAAACTGTTGTGTCAAAACAAACAGTCGGTTTCTCTCCTAATCACAATACGTTCCAGAACCATGCCACCGACCGGTAAAGGTGTTATTGCTATTTACCGATGCCTGGTCAGGATACGAGATGTCCTTATTTTGAGTGAAGTCGTGCATGTATACTTTGGTGTTGACAAAACTGTTAGGGTTTGCCCAGCCAGCACCATTGAAGTTAGCCTGGGCCAGCACATTTGACCAATCGGTCCAGTTGAAATCCGCCAGGTAGCTCGGTCCTCCACAGCTTAAGAAGGGGCGCTCGTCAATCCAGTCACCGCTCTGAATACCATATCCCTGCGATTTCGTAAGGCATGTAGAACCCAGATGTGCGCCGGTGCTATTATCCTGAACATGGGCGTAAAAACCGCCATTTGAACAGTAGCTGCTCCCATAATGAACCCACGCGGTAATGTGATCGCCGCAATGCACTACATCTGACCAGTCATAATAGGGTGGGTCGCCATTGCCCCACACATACTCCCAGAATAGGCGATACGTCCCATCGGTCTGTAAGGCTATTCCCGCCTGTTCAAGGTTGTCACCAAAAAAATATCCTCCCAATCCAACCCAGCTACCAAACAGATGGTTGGAGTCGGTACTTCCACTGGTACACTCCGCATTCCAGTTGGCTTCAACTCCTTTAAACCCGTTGCCAGAGCCGGAGCCTACCGTAAATCCAGCCCAGTTATCTCCACTGTGGTCCTGACCCGTAAACGGAGAGGTAGAGACGTGGGGCGTCCCATCAAAGCGTGACGGTGACCACCGACCGTTGGGATGGGAAGTAGCATTACCTCGCTGTTGTGCAAAGGCGGGATATACCGTTGACAACAGCCCCAGAGAGAGGGCAAGTGTGAAGAGGAACATACGACACAACGAAAACGACTTTTTCTTTTCGAACATGTGGCATCCTTTCTGCTGACAGGAAGCTGCGCACATGCTATAATCCACACATGCGGAACTTCCGCTGGCGGCACCCTGTCGAAGGGTCCAAACTTACGCAGAGTGCCGCATCCCTCTGAAGTAGTACACAGGAATAGTCTACGCACTACAAAAACATATTCGAGGTAAAGATGTCCTGCGAGCAAACATTTAGCGCCGCTGCATTGCACACAAAAGGAACTATCTGCGTTCTTTCTCGCGCAACCGCACAACAATAAAAAGCGCAATCTTTATTCAAGCAAGGACAGAACACGGGTGAAATGAAAAGACCACACGACAAAGATGGAGAGATAGCCGGGAAAAAGCATGCCCCTTATTCATGCTTTATTCCTCCTTCTTCCGCTTTTTACACAGTACGAAGGTACTTCATATCAAAATAGCTACCTCCCAAAGTATGCTATAATTTCATCAATTTGTCAAGACTTGATAAGGAGCAAGAATATCAATGACTCTCACATTACCGCAGGATTTTCGCGTCCGGCACCCGACATTGGAGGATGTCGGAATTGTCGTCGGTCTGTTCACGATTTGCCAGCAAGCTGAATTCGGGGTTGCCGAAATCACCGAGGCGGATGCGCTGGCTATCTGGCAGACGCCCGAAGTGGATGTAGCCAGGGATATCTGGCTGATATTTTCTCAGGACGATCAGCTTGTAGCATACCTTCAACTTGGACATGAAAAACCATTGCGCATGCAAATTATTATGAAGGTTCACCCGGATTATGACAACCTGGGATTGCAAGCTTTCCTGCTGGAGCGTGCTGAGGAGAGAGCAAGGACGCTCATTCCCGATCTACGCGCAGATGCTCGTGTCACCTTGCAAACCTCATGTAGTCGCTCAAATCAGGTGTATAGACAGTTCATAGAGCAGGCAGGCTTTGTGCATGTACGCAGTGACTGGCGTATGGAGATTGTGATGGATGAACCACCACCCGCGCCAGTCTGGCCCGATGGGATTGCATTGCATCCCTTCACACTCGACATGGCCCGTGCTGTTTACGCCGCCGACCAGGAAGGGTTTAATGACCACTGGGGATTTACGCCGATGGACTTTGAGACCTTTGAATACTGGTTTATCTCCACGCCTGGATTTGACCCGACGCTCTGGTTTCTACCCTTTGAAGGTGAGCAAATCGCCGGGGCCGCATTTTGCGAATGCCGGGAAGACATAGCATGGGTGAATAGTCTGAGCGTTCTGCGTCCCTGGCGGCGCAAAGGGCTGGGACTCGCCCTGTTACATCATGCCTTCGGTGAGTTCTATCGCCGTGGGTATCACAGAGCAGACCTGTACGTTGATAGTCAAAACCTGACCGGAGCTACACGCCTCTATGAGCGTGCGGGCATGCACATCGTTCGTCAGTTCGATAAGTATGAGAAAGAACTGCGGCCAGGCATCGAACTAAGCGTTCAATCCCTGGCCGATTAACAGGCGAATCGGATTGTCTACGCGAACATGTTGGCCCATTCGCGGATGTACCACTTGCTGACCATGCCCTTCAGGACGAAGGGATCGCCTCTGATATACTCTTCGGCGTCCTCACGTGTAGTGAGGACGGCCATAGTACTGAGCGGCTCTTGCGGGTTGTTCAGGAAAGCTCCCGCCATGAGAAGTGTGCCGCGAGCATATAACTCCTTAGAGTGTGCGATGTGGGCAGCAAGCTCATCAGGCGATCTCGCGATAGCATCGTCGAAGGACTCATAGGAAGTGACAACGAATACTGCATAATAGACACGTTGTTGAGGAACGATCATTGTTTCATCCTCTTTTTCTGTATTTCTGTCCAAAATCTCCCTTCCTGACTCTGCTCAACTCTGGTGCCTGCCACCCAGAGGAAAGCGGTCCCAGGGGTTCTCATTGACCGTAATCCGGTATCCATCAGGGTCGGCAAAGATGAAGGTGCGCCCGAAAGGGCCATCAAAAGGCGGTGTGATGATGGTGGTGCCAGCCGCTTCCAATCTGGCATGCAACTCGTTGACATTATCGCAGTCTATCCAGAGCGCCACTCCCAATCCCGGCTGCGGCACTTCATTCAGGTTCACTTTAGCTGCGCTGAGAGCAAAAGGGATTGTGCTGGAGTCGAAAAGAACAAAATCGGGAGTGTCGAAGCGCGAATCGACAGGCAAACCCAACAATTCTGTGTAGAATGCACGCGAGACGGAGAAGTTTCTTACCTGCAAACTGATAAAATCGGGTCCGAGAAGTTTTGCCATCAGTGTTCATTCCTTTCATATCCGGGGTACTGCCCCACTGGCAGCACTCGATTTCTTTCATACCAGTAGTTTACCCGATACGAGTGACACCAGTATGTCAGTAGCGCAATGACTTTCGGAATCATTAAACGGACGACCACAGGAGATGCAATCGCTCAATTGCGTTCTGTGGTCGTCCGTCGGTTCTTAAATGGTATTGCTGCTGCGGTCGTCCGTCGGTTCTTAACGGAATCACACAACAGTGATGGTCAGTGTCGCTCCCGCACAAATTCTTACCACCTGGGAGTGTGTAGGTGCGAGCATCAAAGATGCTCCTGGAGTCAGAACTATGGAGCCATGATTATAGAAGACGAGTAAACTGCCTGATGACTTGTTCACAATCTGCACATGCGATCTGGATTTGACCGTGATAGCATTTGGGCTGATTGAGTTCCTGGAAAGAATATTGACGACAGTCGTTGAACTACTGCTCCCCGTTTGCGCGGAGCTTGCCGAATGGCTGATTGTGTGCGCACCTGCTACTCCTGCTGACCCGAAGGCGAGGAAAGCGAACGCCATCAGAGCTAAAAACGTGCTCATGACGCTTATGCGAACAGTGCGTTGAGTACGATTCGTTGTCACGAGGAACCTCCTGGAATAAGTTGAGCAATGAAGAAACAAATATTCTTCATCTGCTTTTACGAGACAAGGTTACACCTACGATTTACAAATTCTCGCGCCACAAAACAAGCCGTCCATCCTGTCCCGTGTTCACTGTAACCTCCAACGTATTTTTCCTTGATGTTCCAATACAGGTCAGGAAGCGTGAGCGAGGAACAAGGATTCCTTCCCCACAGTCAATCATTTGCTGACCCTGACTTTCATTTTAAGGAGGTTCGGCATGCACACCCGTCTAACCCATCTATTTTTCGGGCGCTTTCGGCTTCTGGCTACTCGCCTCGCTATTCCCATGCTCCTCGCATTGGTATTAACGAACACGGCATTCGCTGGCTCTACCTCCAGCGGGGCATTGTACAAACAAATCAACCTGACTTCGGACATTCCTGGGCTAGCGAAATTTACTGACCCGAATCTGGTTAATCCCTGGGGCATATCTTTTGCTCCTACAAACCCATTCTGGCTTTCCGATAATAACTCAGGACTCTCCACGCTTTATAACGGGAAAGGCAAAACACAATCCCTGGTCGTCACTATCCCTCCTGCCAAAGGTGGCAAGACGGGCTCGCCAACTGGCACTGTTTTCAGCAGTTTTTCAGGCGCATTCATCGTTACAGCACATGGAAAATCTGGCACAAGTGGCTTCCTATTTGCCAGTGAAGATGGCACAATATCTGGCTGGAATCCCACTGTAGATCAGACACATGCAATCATCGCGGTAGATAATTCAGGCTCCGGTGCAGTCTACAAAGGGCTTGCGCTCGCTACCGTCAACTCGCAGCCCTTTCTCTACGCCGCCAATTTCCATAGCGGAACAATAGATGTTTTCAATAAGAAATTTGCACCGGCTAAACTTCAAGGTTCATTCCAGGACTCTGGCATACCAGTGGGGTACGCTCCCTTTAACATCCAGAGCATTGGCAGCAATCTTTATGTCACCTATGCAAAGCAAGATAAAGCGAAACATGACGATGTGCCGGGTTCTGGCTTTCTTGATGTCTACGACGACAACGGCAACCTGGTAAAACGCCTCGTCTCACATGGCCCGCTCAACGCGCCCTGGGGGGTGGCCCTCGCCCCCACCAATTTTGGTCAGTTCAGCAATGACTTGCTCGTCGGCAATTTCGGCAACGGGTATATTCATGCCTTCAATCCCACAACTGGTGCTTTCCTCGGTACGCTTATGAATTCGCAATACCACCCCATTCATATTGACGGATTATGGGCGCTCGCTTTCGGAGGTGGAGGAGCTTCAGGTCAACCCAACCAACTCTTTTTCACCGCCGGTATCCAGAAAGAGCAACACGGCCTCTTCGGCATGATCGAGACCATGTAGTCCAAAAGCATTAGTGGCGCAATGTGTGGAATAGTTTGACTTCCACACATTGTGCCGCCCTGAACCTACACTTACGAGAAACCCCGAATCCAATCATCTTCCCATCTTCCGCATGCAATTTTCATCATTTCACTGCAATTTTTAGCAAATCTCTTGACAATTCTTCTCCTTCAATGTAGAATATCACCATTGTACTAGTTAAAAACATCAAATTATTAGCAATTTACGAATATATCAAAAGGAGTCAGAAACATGCTGGCAGTATTGCGTCAACGCAACTTCGGTTTGCTCTGGGTTGGACAGAACATCTCCATGATTGGAGACTGGGTTCTCTTTGTCGCCCTTCCATTCTATATATATGTATTAACTGGCTCAACGTTCGCCACCGGCGTTATGTTTATTGTACAGACCCTGCCACGACTCTTTTTTGGCCCATTGGCTGGCGTGTTTGTAGATCGTTGGAACCGCAAATATACGATGGTAATCGCCAATGTAATACAGGCACTCCTTCTATTGCCGCTCTTTCTGGTGCGTTCTCATGATCTGATCTGGATTATTTACATTTGCGCTTTTTCCGACGCGCTGGTCTCACAGTTTTTTAACCCGGCCCAGACGGCTATCATCCCTATGCTGGTCGAGGAGAAAGACCTGGTGGTCGCCAATTCTCTCAATTCAATGAGCCAGGAGCTGACACGGTTGGTCGGCCCATCGCTGGGTGGTCTGCTTTTTGGCTTGATTGGCATCGGCAGTGTCATTACTCTTGATGTGATCTCCTTCATTTTTTCTGCCGCGCTGGTCGCCTTGATCATTATCCCAACACAGCCAGCCACAGCAAAGCAGGAACAACAACCGGTAAGTACCACCAGAAACAGCCCTGTACAGAGCGTGGTCAAGGTCTGGCAGGAGTGGCTTGACGGCATGCGTCTGGTGAAACGAGAGCAGCTTGTCAGCGCCATTTTCGTGATCATCGGCTTCGCGATGGTGGGCGAAGGCATTATCGAGGTCTTGATCGCGCCCTATGTCGAGCGCATTCTGCACGGCACGCCGTTGGAACTTGGCTGGCTGATGTCTGCACAGGCCATTGGGGGTATTCTGGGTTCGCTGGCTATTCCACGTCTGAGCAAACACATCCGACCGGGTCGCCTGATGGGCATGTGTGGATTGGTTTTTAGCAGCGTGATCGTAGTCCTTGCTGTTTTTCCGACATTGTACGTCATTCTGCCGCTGATTGCGTTCGCGGGAGCGGGGGCGGTTGGCTTCTTCATCCCAATGTTGACTTTGCTTCAGTCACATGTCGCGAACGAATACCAGGGCCGTATCTTTGGAGCCCTCAGCGCCATCCAGGCAGTGGCAATGCTCTTCGGCATGAGCATGGCAAGCGGCCTCGGTGATCGCATCGGGATTATCCCCATGCTGCTCATGGATGCCAGCTTTAACTTCCTGGCCGCGCTGCTAGCCTTTGTACTTATTCAAGTCGCCCGTCCGGTTGCCGAATCTGCTACAGAAAACACCCCGGTTCTGGAAGGGGTACTGGAAAATGTGGAAATCATGGCTCACTCGGCTCCTGATACAGGAACTCATTGACGACCTGCATGAAGGCATCAAAGGTACTGCGATGTATATTGTGCGTTGCTCCAGGTATCTGGACAGCGCGGCTATATGCAGACAAGTACTGCTGCGCTCGCTCCCAGGCGGCGTCATTCAGCGTCGTCCCAAGTGTTGCATCGGCACGAATCAGCAGTGTCGGTGCAACGATTTGAGCGAGTAGTGGTAGCAAGTCGCCCGCTTCACCCGCATCAGCAAAGATACTTACCACCGCCTCTCTGGTCATCTGTTGCAACGCGATAATTTTGCCCTCGATGTCGGCCTCTGTCCAGCCAAGGCTACTCGCCGTAATTTCCACCCGCAATTCATGGGCGGGACGGCCAATATCCTGCGTATAGAAAGCCGCTCGTTGCCTGGCATCGCCTTGCCCAAAATTATGTGCCGGGTCTTCCAGAATCACCTGTGAAAATGGCGGCACAGGTTGTTGTGACCCCATACCACTCGCCAGAACCATCGCTATCGCGCCACCCCAGGAATGTCCGATCAACACGGGCCGTTCAAGGTCCAGAGCTTCGAGAAATGCAAGGGCGTCATCGGCGCTATGTCGCAAACTATAGGCCCCCTGTGCCGGTTTGATGCTCTCGCCATGTCCGCGCTGGTCAAGTGCATAGACACGATAACGGTCGGCCAGCGCCGGCCCGACGCGCACCCAACTCAAGGCCGAACTGGTAATGCCATGTAACAACAACATGGGAGGATGTTCCGTTCGTTCTGCTCCCCAGCTCAAATACCGAAAGCGACCGGAAGGTAAATGAATCATCTGGGATTGTGCGGTCGAGTCAAGGCTATGCATCAAGCGTTCTTCCTTTCACAAAGGCGGCCAGAGGCCAGCAATACATCTCGTCGTGTGGATCAGCAATGCTCTCATGAGAACGAGCAAGAAATGAGCGTTCACCATCTATCATATCATATACTTATGAGCTGTGACGTTTTCGGCATAGTTGTATATAATACTAATGCACAGGACAATATATCTGCACGGTCAATAACTACAGCAGCAATGATGACTGCTCCGTAGGTGAAACAAGCAAGCCAGTACAGGGGAAAATAATGCAAAATACTCGTTATCTCAATTCAGACCCTTCCGTGCGTAGCGTCGCTATGCAACTGTATGAACAGGTTGCCGACAGCCCGCTCATCTGCCCGCATGGACACGTAGACCCGCGTGTGTTTGCCGACCCTGACTATAGCTTCGGCACGCCAGTTGATCTGTTCATCATCCCGGATCACTATGTCTTTCGCATGCTCTATTCACAGGACATATCGCCTGACAAACTTGGGATTCCACGCAAGGACGGCCAGCCAGTAGAACATGACCATCGGCGTATCTGGCAAATATTCGCCGATCATTTCTACCTGTTTCGTGGCACGCCAACCGGTATCTGGCTGCGCGACGAACTGCGCGATATTTTCGGCATTGAGGAGAAACTGACAGGCACCTCTGCCCAGGGTATCTACGATCAGATCGTGGAACGTCTGAATTCACCCGCGTTTCGTCCGCGAGCATTGTTCGAGCAATTTCACATTCAGACGCTCTGTACGACCGATGCTGCAACCGACCCACTCACTCACCATGCAACCTTACGAGCATCAGACTGGCAGGGCGATATCCGTCCAACCTTTCGCCCCGATGCCGTCATTAACCTTAACACCCCTGGTTGGCGCGATCATATCACAGCGTTAAGTCAAATCAGTGGTATTGATATCCATGATTCTCCTTCATTCATTCGTGCGCTGGAAAATCGCCGCTCATTTTTCAAAAGCATGGGTGCGACGGCTACCGATTCCGGTGTACTCACCCCTTACACAGAGGAATTATCGGAGCTTGAGGCAAACGCGATCTTCCAGCGAGCCATGCACGGCGAGCTAACCACCACGAATGTGGCACGCTTCACCGGACATATGCTTATGGAAATGGCACGCATGAGCATCGAAGGCGGTCTCGTCATGCAACTGCATGCCGGCTCATTACGCAATCACAACTCGCTCCTGTTCCAGCAGTATGGAACCGATATGGGCGCTGATATTCCCAACCAGTTGGAGTTCACGCACAATCTGCAGCCCTTGCTCAACAAATATGGCAATGACCAGCGTCTCACGCTCATCCTATTCACGCTGGACGAAACGACGTATAGCCGCGAACTGGCACCGCTTGCCGGACACTACCCTGCCCTCAAACTCGGTCCGCCGTGGTGGTTCTTCGATAGCCCCAATGGCATGGCGCACTATTTTGACCAGGTCATGGAAACTGCCGGTCTGTACAACACTGTGGGATTTAACGACGATACACGTGCGTTCTGCTCCATTCCCACCCGCCACGATCTCTGGAGGCGAGCCAGCGCCAACTGGCTGGCTGGTCTGGTTGTACGCGACATCATTGATCTCAACGATGCCTGTGACATGATACAGGAGATGGCGCATGGACTGGCGAAAGCAGCATACAAGTTATGAGAGGTTAAACAAGATATTTTGGACCAGCGAAGGAACGAAAAGATGACGCCTGATTTGCCACTTCAGATTACTGATAATCCAGCCGAGAAAGACTGGCTGTTCCTCGAAGGGAATATTCATACATTCAACATGCAAGTGACAGGTTATAGCGATTATCGCCCGTTAGCCATTTTCATTCACGATACAGAGGGAGCAATCATTGCTGGCATCGCCGCCTTTACCTGGGGAGGAACCTTACGTATCCTCAACCTCTGGGTACGTGAAAAACTGCGCAGACAGGGATATGGCAAACAGTTGCTGGCAGCAGCAGAACAGGAAGCGCGTACTCGTGGCTGCAAACAGTCTGTTGTTGATACACACAGCTTTCAAGCGCCCGCGTTTTATCCAGAGTGCGGATATGCTGTCTGCGGTGTGATAGAAGATTACCCTGTCGGTTACCAGCAAATCATCTTTCAGAAACGCCTGGAACAGGTGCAGTGAGAACCGTCATGAACAACACCGAGGCCATTGAAACATACACGACACTCATTCAGCACCATTTCCCGGAAATCGTGATTCGCACAGCAGTACCGATCACGCGGGGCTGGGATAGCTTTGTGCTGGAAATCAACGACGAACTGATCTTCCGCTTTGCTCTACGCGAAGATGTGGAAGTACGTTTTCAGAAAGAGATACTCCTGCTGCCGCAACTGGAACCAACTCTTTCAACGCCCATTCCGCATTTTGACTATATCGGACGCGGGGATACAGTACATCCCTATTCGTTTGTGGGCTATCGTCGGCTGGAAGGGACGATGTTGGAGGACAAGGATATTCGTCAAGAACAACTCCCGGCCCTCGCGCATGCAGTGGCCGTCTTTCTGAGTGAGTTGCATCGCTTTCCAAAGCAGTTAGCCGCACAATCCGGTGCGGCTAACTGCACACCGTTACAGTGGAGGGATATGTACCGGGAACGATTTGAAGATATCCAGCAGCGAGTCTTCCCATTATTAGATGCCAACCTGTGTACACTATCAACGTATCTCTGGGAGGACTTCCTCAATACCGGGTCCAATTTCACCTTTCAACCCGTTTTCATCCACGGCGATCTCGGTTGCGAACACATCTTCTGTGACCCACAACATGGTCGTCTGGCAGGCGTAATTGATTGGGGCGACTCAATCATCGGCGATCCCGCGCTCGATTTTGTCGGTCTGCACTGGGGACATGGGCGAATCTTCACAGAGCGCGTCCTGAATACCTATCAAGGGACGATAGACGCGACATTCTGGCAACGCATGGCTTTCTACGTGCGCTATGGACCCTTCTCTGAGCTTCTCTACGGCGCATATACCGGCAACGGGCAGATTCTTGCACAGGGGAAAGCAAATTTGCAAACGATGTTTCGCCCATTACAAGGCAGATGAAAATGCAGGAGCTATCATTTCAGGAAGTTACACAGGCAAATTGGCGTGCCGCGCTTGACCTTGCCGTCTTTCCTGAACAGCAACGGTTTATAGCGGAGTATGTTCCTGTTGCAGCCATTGCCCTGGCAAAAGCCTACATTCGCCCCGGAGGACTCGTCTGGATACCCTATGTGTTGTATGCTGATAGAGAGATGGTGGGATTTACCGAACTTGCATACGAACCGGGAAGCCTGGACAATTACTGGATATTCCATTTCTTTATTGACCATCACTATCAGGGGCAGGGATATGGAAAACAGGCCATTCGCCTTCTGCTTCAATATATCAGAGACCATCATCCCCAGTGTCAGGCGATTCAACTCACCGTCCATCCAGAAAATGATCGCGCAAAGCGCCTCTACACTGGCGCTGGCTTTCAATCAACGGGTGCGACTTTCGGCGGAGAGCCAGTCTATCGGCGTACCTTAAAACCTTAATGGCACCGCGCTTCTTGACATCCCTGCTACAATAATCCCAGCATTGTGCTATTTCTTAACCTCTAGTAACCCAATGTTTTGCCAAACTGGCTATACTCATGATATCTCATTTGTTGTACATCCAATTTTTTTAGGAGGATTCTTATGGCAGAAGAACAGCAACAGGAGCAAAAGAACCTGTTCCAGCGCATCAACAGTGTCTATTTCTTGAGTGTGAAAACAGATGATGGACGCACCATCTTCCAGATACCTATGTGGACACTCGTTGTTGGCATCATCTTACTGGTCGCCTTCATCAGGACACGCCGGTCAAAGCACGCCGAAGAGGAATAAGTATGGAGGCACGGGCGAAAATAGGGGAATAGTCGGCGTGCCGACTATTCCCCTATTTTCGTCCGTGCCTCCATATGCCTTAAAAAGCGCACAAAATTGGATGGTGACAGCGTGTCATAATTGGTGTATAATACCGACCTTAG